>NZ_JBAMDI010000036.1:0-87656 GCF_036961695.1 Pseudomonas sp. CGJS7
GGTGTCCTGGCAGGTGTCGGCCCACACCCAGCCGGTGCTCTGGCCGGACAGGTAGCGCTCACGGCGGTGGTAGTCCTCCAGCCCTTGGTAGCGCAGCTCCTTGTAGAGGCCCGCGCCGACGTGCTCATGAATGACCAGCTTTTCGCCCTGAGGGCCTTTCATGAACACGTAGACATAGCCCGGGCGCAAAGCGCGGAGGGTGTAGGCCGAGTGCTGCAGCGGGGGGAAGCCTTGTTCCAGGTTGAAGCCTGCATCGGCATAGCGGCAGGCGGGGGCGTCGGCGGTGCGGGGCACGATGGCGTAGCGCACTGGCAGGATGGGCACGCGTGCGCTGCAGGCAGGGCCGGAGGTGGCGCTACTGACGGAGGCATTGGTCATGCGAGCTCCTTGCTCAAAGAGACAGTCTTTTCCAACCAGAGACGCACTGCGGCAACTTTCAGTACTGACAAGACTGAAATGCCGTTATTCATACTGTGCTGGATTTCAGGCCCGACTCTATGCTGTAAGAAGTTTCCTACTTACTTGCTGAGATGACCGGGCGATCAAGTATCTGGAATTCAAGTTAAAGACAATGCCTCGATCGCTGCTTTTCGGTCGAGGATGAAAGTGTAATACTTTATTTGAATGTATATGTATTGTGTTTGCGCAATATCGTGTGAAAAGTTGCGGTGTTTTTGTAGGAAGTTTCGTACTTTAAGATTGTTATATGTTCAGTTTTTGCACTTGGCCATCACTACCTGGCAAGTTCTGGGCGTGCCTCCCGAGCGGCTGGCATAACGCACGCAGTTATTCAGGGATTTCTGTCGCGCAATGCTCAAGGTATTGCCCCAGGCCAGGCCGCCTTCACCGGTAGTGGGGACGGCCTTGGCAAAGCAGTTGGAGCCCACTGCAGGCGTGGCGTAGCGTGCCTTGCTGGCGTTGCTGGAGCAGCCAGCGAGAGCCAGGCTGAGGCCGAGCAGGGTGGCCAGTGCCCAGGACGCATGTGGTCTGCTCATGTTTTCCCCTTCTGCGCTTGGCAGCAAATGCCTTGCAGGATATTTCATTACAGCGAAGCGGTGAACTATCTCGGCGTCAAGAGGCTCCTTTGCTAAGCGCACCCTGCGCTTATCTGATGGCGCAAGACCATCAGCCCTGGGTCACTGAATGAAAAGGAGGCACCGTGACCGCACCTGATCAAACCCTTTACCGCTGTACGCCCAGCCCGCTGCATGCCCTGCTGCTGGCGGGCAGTGTGCCGTTGTTCCTTGGCGCGCTGCTGAGCGATATCGCCTACTACAACAGCTATCAGATTCAGTGGAGCAACTTCGCCGCCTGGCTGATCGCCGGGGCCCTGGTCTTCTGTGGGCTGGCACTGTTGTTCGCGCTGGCCAACCTGATCCGCGCAGAGCGCAAGGGTGGGCGCGCTACGCTGTACTTCGTGCTGCTGCTGGTGACTTGGGTGCTTGGGCTGATCAATGCCTTTGAGCATGCCAAGGACGCCTGGGCGGTGATGCCTTCTGGGCTGGTGTTGTCGGTAATCGTGACAGTGCTCGCGGTGGTGGCCGCCTGGACCGGTTTGAGCAACCTGCGTTCAGGAGGTGTGGCATGAAGCCTTTGCATGCATTTAGCCTGTTGGGCGTGGCGCTATTGCTGAGTGCCTGTGGTGGCGACGGCGAGCCGACCCAGGCCCATGGCCCGGACCCGAAGCTGCCGGAGCCTCAGCGCGGTTTGCTGCCGAGCATGAAGATTGCGCAACCGGCTGCCTGGGGCGAACTGAAACCGACCGTGCCGGAGGGCTTCAGTGTCACCGCCATTGCCACCGGCCTGAAAATCCCGCGCCAGAGCCTGGTGCTGCCCAATGGCGACATTCTGGTGGCTGAGGGCAGGGGGGGCAGCGCGGCCAAGCTCAAGCCCAAGGATGTAATCGCCAGCCAGATCAAGGCCAAGGGCAATACCCAGGTCAAGGGTGGCAACCGCCTGACCTTGCTGCGCGATGCTGACGGCGATGGCAACTACGAGGTACAGGCCGTGTTTGCGGATAACCTCAACGCACCGTACGGCCTAGCCTATGCCAACGGCAAGCTGTATGTAGCCAACCAGGATGCGCTGGTGCGCTTTGACTACAAGGAAGGCCAGACCCAGGCCGACGGCCCGCCAACCAAGGTCACCGACCTGCCGGCCGAAATCAACCACCATTGGACCAAGGCACTGACCATCAGCCCGGATGGCCGCTTCTTGTATGTGGGTATCGGCTCGAACAGCAACATCACCGAGCGCGGCCTGGAGGTGGAGATCGATCGGGCCATGGTCTGGCAGGTCGATGCCGAGACCGGCGCTCACCGGCCCTATGCCACCGGCTTGCGTAACCCGACGGCATTGACCATTCAGCCGCAGACCGGGCAGTTGTGGACGGTGGTCAATGAGCGGGATGAGTTGGGACCTGACCTGGTGCCCGACTACCTGACCTCGGTGCGTGAGGGTGGCTTCTATGGTTGGCCTTACAGCTACTGGGGGCAGCATGTGGATGAGCGGGTGCGGCCACAGAACCCGGATAAGGTGGCGGCGGCGATCAAGCCGGATTACAGCCTGGGTTCGCATGTGGCTGCACTGGGTGTGGACTTCTCGACCCCGGCAATGGGCGAGCGCTTTGCCGACGGTGTATTCGTGGGTGAGCACGGCAGCTGGAACCGGCCTAACCCGGTGGGGTACAAGGTGATCTTCGTGCCGTTCAGCAATGGCAAGCCTGCAGGGGAGCCGATCGACTTCGCCACGGGCTTTCGCGGTGAGGATGGCAAGACCCGGGGGCGACCGGTTGGGGTGACGGTGGACCCGCGGGGAGCGTTGATCATTGCCGATGACCTGGCGAATACGGTGTGGCGGGTGACGCGTAATCGCTGAATGCTATCTGATCAAATCGTCAAAGCTTGCTGGCGATGGGCCGCAGAGCGGCCCAATTGCTGAATGACAGGCATTGCGCGTGGGTCAGAAGCGGTAGTTGAAGCTGGCTTCCAGCGTGCGCGGTGCCCCTGGGGTGATCAGGTCGACCGAGCCATGTGCCGAGGCATAGTAGTCACGGTCGAACACGTTCTTCAGGCGCAGCGCGGCATCCCACTGCGGCACGCTGTACAGCAGCGCGGCGTCGAAGGTGGTATAGCCTGGCATCACCACCACATTGTCGAGTGCTGTGTAGCGTTCGTCGACGTAGTTGGCTCCGGCGGCCACGCGCCACTCTGGTGTCAGGGTACGTACCAGCCAGACGTTGGCGCTGTTGCGCGGCGTCAGGGTAGGTGTCTGGCCTTCGTTCGCCACGCCATTGGTCTTGCTGTTGGACTTGGTGATTTCGGCGTCCAGGTAAGCGTAACCGGCATAGATCTGCCACTTGTCGGTGAGATGCCCGCTGACGGTGGCTTCAAAGCCATCGGTACGCTGTTCGCCAGCCAATACGGTCAGGTTGGGGTTGGCCGGGTCGGCAGTCTTCATGTTGGTGCGCTCAAGGCGGAACACTGCGGCGGTCAGTGACAGGCGGCTGTCGAGCAGGTCCCATTTGGCGCCGATTTCATAATTGGTGGTTTCTTCCGGCTCCAGGTGCTGGTTGCTCGGGCTCACCGCGAATACTTCGCCAGAAGGCTGATAGCTGCGGCTGACCGACACATAGTAGGACTGGATGGCGTCTGGCTGGTAGACCAGACCCGCACGCGGGCTCCAGGTCTTGTCGGTACGATCGAGGTCGATGTTCTGCACTCGGTCGTCGTCGTACTCCTGGCCAAAGATGTCATAACGCACACCGACCAACGCCTTCCAGTGCGCGTTCAGCTCGATCATGTCCTGCACGTACAGACCGGTGGTCTGCTGGAAGTTGGTGCCCTTGGAAGACAGGTTTGCGGCATGTTCCGGTACCGGCACCAAGGCATCGCGGTAAACCGGTACCTGGGCCACGTTGGTCTGGCTCAGCACGCGCTGGTATTTGTCCTGAAAGCCTGCTTCCACGCCATACAACAGGTTGTGCTGCATGCCCGCCAGTTGCGCCTGTTGCTTGAGCTCCGTCTGGTTGAACACACCGTACTCATCGCGGGCGACGTTGCCGCGGTTGAGCTTGATCAGCAGTTCACCATCGGGCGCGGTGACGAAGCGCGTCGGGCTGCTGTCGGCCAAGGTGTTGTTGCGGTCCAGGTCGTAGCGGTAGTAACGGCTGGTGTTGGTCAGGGTGAAGTTGTCGTTGATGCGGTAGTCCAGGCTGGCTGTAAGCGAGAACACCTCGCTGCGGGCGTAATCCTGGTCAGCATCGCCAGAGCCGAAGCGCTTGTCGCGGTCCACGTCCACCGGGCGGTTGCCCAGGGCCGGTATGCCGAAGTCGATCAGGCGCTTGTCGTACAGGTAGGTGGCGCCCAGGTTCAGTTCCAGGTCGTCCGAGAGACGGAAGTAGGCCGACGGCGCGATGGCCTTGCGGTCGATGTAGCCATCATCGCGGAAGGTGTCGCTGTCTTCGAAGGCACCCGTTACGCGGTAGGCCTGATTGCTTTGCGGGTCGGCCCAGCCGGTGTCGAATTGGGTTCGGCGTTTGCCTTCGCTGTCGACGTTCATGCCGACTTCGCGCTTGGGCGTGAAGCTTGGTTTCTTGCTGATGCTGTTGATCAGCCCGCCCGAGGAGCCACGGCCATACAGCACCGCGGCCGGGCCCTTGATCACCTCGACACGCTCGATGTTGGACAGATCGCGAAAGTACAGGGCGTCGTCACGCACGCCATCTATGTACATGTCGCCAATGGCGCTGAAGCCACGGATGGTTACCTGATCGCGTTGGCCGTCGCCGTTGGACAGGCCGATGCCGGGCACGTTCTTCAGCACGTCTTCCATGGACTGTGCGCCTTGGTCCTTGATCACGCTTTCGGGAACGACGTTGACAGTTTGCGGGATATCGCGCAGCGGCGCGTCGATCTTCATGGCGCTGCGGCTTTCACTGGCCTTGTAGCTTTGCTGCTCATAGACGCTGGTGACGGCGGTGGCAGGCAGGGCGAGGCTACTTTGCGTATCGGTTTGGGCGGCAGCGTGTACAGCAGGCACAACGAGCAGGCCCAGCATGGAAATGGATGCTGGGGCAACAGACCTTTTTGCCATTACAGGCGACTCTTTGTTGTTATCGGGAGTCACGAATAGTAATGATTTGCAAATGTAAAGCAAGTGTAAAGAATTCGTATTAGCTATAACAATGGTCTCGGCGCTGAAATGCGTCGCGCGCCGGAAGGGCCGGCAAGGCGGCAGGTAATGGCTATGCTTGTTAGCGCGTGAGCCTTTCACGCGCCCATTCGGACTTGATCACATGGAAGCACGCCTATGAACCCCATTCGTACTCTCGCTCGTGCTGTAGCCCTTGCCACGCTGGCCTCTTCTGCAAGCTTCACGGTACAGGCTGCCGGCATCCCCATCGGGAGCGAGGCGCTGGAAAGCCATGTCACCACTCAGGTAACGGCTATCGACCTGGCCACCCGCCAGGTCACGGTGAAAGGCCCTGACGAGAAGAAGGATGTGACGTTCCAGCTGACCGAAAGGGCCAAGGCGCTGCCCAACCTGAAAGTCGGTGACCAAGTCGACATCTACGTGACACGCGCCGTGGCCTATGTGCTCAATCCGGAAGTGGGTGGGGCGCCGAAAGCGACTGAAGAGTCCGGTACCATCCGTGCAACCGAGCAAAACCCCAACCCGGGCGGCGAGGCGTTCCGCCAGGTCAAGGTTACCTCTCAGATCAAGAAGATCGACCTCAAGACGCATGAGGTGAGCTTGTTGCCACCGGAGGGCAAGCTGCAGGTGGTCAAGGTCGAGAATCCAGACCTGCAGAAACGCATGAAGAACCTCAAGGTTGGCCAGACGGTTGACGCGATCTACACCGAAGTGCTGCGCGTCGAAACCTCGCGCTGACCTTGGCCGTTGCCGACCTCGGTTACTCGCCTACAATCGGCCGTTTGCGGTCCGGGCAGCCCGGTGCCGGGGAGTGGGTCTTAGCCGCTGGCGGCTTCGATCAAGGCCTGGGTTCGGCACGTTCGGAGTAGTCGACATTGACGAAGGCTTGGCGAATGCGGCCATCCTGGCCGATGACGAAAGCGCTGGCTATCGGCAGGCTGAGGTCGTCGCATTCGTTCAGTGCCTTGAGGTCGGCGCCGAGTGCCCGGTACACCAGCGCTGGCTCCAGCTCAAAGACGATGCCGTAATGGCCTGGGGCCGCTTGGCAGTTGGTAGCGCACGTCCAGGGATTCACGGGTTTTCAGAGTGGCAGCACGGCCAGCGGGGCGTTGTCGCCGGCTTTGAGCGCGTGGTCCTCAGGATGCCTGGCGATAAGGGCTTGCAGCGAGGCGCCAAATTTTTCCAGCACCTCGGTGGGCAGTTGGGCCATCTGCTGTTTGACGGCGTCGAGTTTTGCCTTGAGTGACATGCGTGTTTCCTTGTGGTGGTTCACTGGGGCAGGCTTCGGGTGGCCCGGCTCTGGATGCGCTGTGAGGCCTTGCAGGCCGGGGGATGGCGCTTGAACAGCTGAAGTACCCAGTCGGGGCGGGTCTTGCTGGCATCGTTGAGCCAATTGGCGACCGAGTCCTGGGCGTATTTCTCGGCTTCGGCCAGCAGCGGTACCAGCAACGGCTCGGCCACTTCTGGTCGTTGCTTGAGCGTGGCAATGTGCTCGCACCAAACGCCACGCGGGCGCAGGATCTCGATGCAGAACCGACGTACCAGCGGGTCGGCATCACCGGTATGTCGGCCGAGTAGCGCCAGGGCGGTTTCAAGGTGCTGGGCCAGGCGCGGGCGCAGGGCGATCCAGGCCCATTCACGTACGCCGAAGTGCTCATCGCGGGCGAAGCGAAACTGCGCCAGCAGGGCATCTTCCGCAGGCTGCGAGCGTGACAGGTACGCCTGGGCGAACGCCGCCCAGCTGCGCACGGTATCGGACGGGTGCGTGCAGCATTGCTCGAACACTTGCTGGCGCAACGACTCGGCGGCTTGCTCCAGCCACTTGCCCAGTGCCAGGCCAATGGCCGCCACTTTTTTTGACAGGCCCAGTGCCTGGGTCTGGTCCGCACTGGCAGCGAGGTGCTCTACCAATGCTGCTGGCAGTTGGCCTGTCAAGGCGTTGACCAAGGCGGCTTGATCCACCGCCAGGCATTCGGCCAGGTTGCGGGTTGGCAGGTGGCCACGGTCGATCAGGGACTTTCGTTCGTCGCTCATGGCTAAGGCTCCATGGCAGTGGCACGGTGCAGTCGATTGCCGGCCATGCGCACGCCGGCCGGAAGGAATGTTTCAGTATGCAGGGTACGAATAGTTCAAGTGCAGGATTTTGATTTCTATCAGTGCTGGGGCATGCAGCATCATGGTGGCCATCGATACCTTGGATGAGGACTGCCATGTTCAGTAAATCAATGCTTCTGCTGGCGCTTCCTGTGGCCATGGCGTTGCTTGCCGGTGCGGTGTTGCCGTTTCAGGCCGCAGGTAATGCTGCGGCAGGTCGGGCACTTGGGCACTGGCTGTGGGGGGCTTTCACATCGTTGACGGTGAGCATGCTGGTGGTGATCGCTGCCCTGCTGATTATCCGGGTACCGGCGCCAGACATGGGCAAGGCCCTGCAGGGGCCCTGGTGGTTATGGATTGGTGGCGTGCTGGGGGCAATGTATGTAGCCGGCGCCGCAGCACTCACCCCTAAACTTGGCGCAGCAGGGTTCCTGGTACTGGTGGTGGCGGGGCAGATCATCACGGCAGTGCTTGCCGACCACTACGGGGTGATGGGGCTGGGTGGCAAGCCGCTCAGTCTGGCCAGGGTGGCTGGCGTGGTGCTGATCCTGTGCGGTGTGCTGCTGGTACAGGGCACTTGGGCAGCGGCGTCACCGGTCCACCCCACGGCAGCTGTGAAGGCGCAAGAAAACTGATCAGCGCCCTGGTTGGCTGCAGGCCCATACGGTTTCGCGCAACCAGCGGTGCCCGGGGTCACTGTCCTTGCGGTTGTGCCAGGCTTGCTGATAGTCGAACGAGGGGATGGCCAGTGGCGGTGTGAACTGGCGCAGTGTCTTGTGTTGGCGCAACGACCCCACAGCGCGGCTGGCCACTGTCAGGATCAGGTCGGTGCCGGCCAGCACTTCGACTGCCGCACTCCAGTGTGGCAAGGCCAGGGCAATACGGCGTTGCAGGCCCCGGGCAGCCAGTGCGCGCTCGATTTCATCGAAAGCATCCGGACGCATGGCCATCAATACATGTGGGCGTGCCAGCCAGTCTTCCAGCGTCATGCCGCCGCTGGCAGGCAGCACCTGGCGATCGGCAACGCTGATGAAGTGATCGGCAAACAGGGGCTGGGCGGTGATGTCCTGAGGCAGTTCGGGGAACAGGCCCAGGGCCAGATCCAGCTCGCCATCGAGCAACTGCGCCAACATGGTTTCACGGCTGGCCTGGCTGATAGCCAGGTCCACCCCGGGCGCGACTTGGCGCAGGTGGCGCAGCAGGTGCGGCAGGATGATGCGCGAAGCGTAGTCGGACAACGACAGCCGGAACCGGCGCTGGGCCCTGGCTGGTTCGAACAGTGGGGTGGCCAGCAGGCTGTCGAGATTGCTCAGTGCATCCTGTAGCGGTTGTGCCAGCGATTGGGCGCGGGCGGTGAGGGCCATGCTGCCGCCTTGGCGTACCAGCAAGGGGTCGTCGAAGTGTTTGCGCAATTGCGCCAAGGCGTGGCTGACCGCCGGTTGACTGCGGTGCAGGCGCAAGGCTGCACGGGTCACGTGCCTTTCGCTGAGCAGGGCGTGCAGGGCGAGCAACAGGTTGAGGTCGATCTTGCGCAGTTCATCCATCGGGTGAATGGCCTTGGTCAATTCTGACGACTTGAATCAGCTTAACAAATGCTTTGTGTGTTCCTACAACGATTGTGTCGGCTGTTGGGCGTATACTCCCTGTCCGGTTTACTATTGTCCGAGTATTTTGATGGGCCTTTCCGCAACTGCCACGCCTGAACCACGTCGCCTCGGCGCGCCATTGATCGCCTTGACCTTGATGCTGGCCAGTGCCTGGTTCCTCAACCTCAATGCCGGCTTCAAGCAGGTGGTGTTGCTGCTGGTCGGCACCGCCCTTGGCCTGACGCTGTACCACGCCGCCTTCGGTTTCACCTCAGCCTGGCGGGTGTTTATCAACGAGCGCCGTGGCGCGGGCCTGCGTGCGCAGATGGTCATGCTGACCCTGGCGGTGCTGCTGTTCTTCCCGGCGTTGTCAGCTGGCAGCCTGTTCGGTAACCCGGTCACTGGCCTGGTTGCCCCTGCGGGTGTTTCAGTGGTGTTCGGTGCATTCATTTTCGGCATCGGCATGCAGTTGGGTGGCGGCTGCGCATCGGGCACGCTGTTTACCGTGGGGGGAGGTAATGCGCGCATGCTGGTGACTCTGCTGTTCTTCATCATCGGCTCGGTCAGCGCCACCCACCATGCCGATTGGTGGTTTGCCTTGCCGTCGCTTCCGGCCACCTCGATCGTGCAGGCCTGGGGGATAGGGCCTGCGCTGCTGGCAAGCCTGGCGGTGTTCGGGCTGATCGCCTGGGCCACCGTGGTGCTTGAGAAGCGCCGGCATGGCGCGCTTGAAGCACTGCCTGCCAGCGAGCACCAAGGCCTTCGCCGCTTCCTGCGTGGCCCCTGGCCCTTGCTGTGGGGCGCCATCGCCCTGGCCTTGCTGAACTACGCGACCTTGGCGCTGGCGGGGCGGCCTTGGGGCATTACCTCGGCTTTCGCCTTGTGGGGGGCCAAGGTCCTCAGCGGGCTGGGCGTGGATGTCGGTAGCTGGGTGTTCTGGCAGGCACCGGCCAATGCCAAGGCTTTGGCTGCGCCGCTGTGGCAGGACATCACCACGGTAATGGACCTGGGCATCGTAATGGGTGCGTTGCTGGCGGCGGGCCTGGCCGGGCGCTTTGCACCAAGCCTGAAGATTCCGCTGCCGTCGCTGGTGGCCGCAGTGATTGGCGGCCTTCTGCTGGGCTATGGTTCGCGCCTGGCTTACGGCTGCAACATTGGTGCTTACTTCAGTGGTATCGCCTCGGGTAGCTTACACGGCTGGTTGTGGCTGGTGGCGGCCTATACCGGCAACCTGATAGGCGTGCGCCTGCGCCCCTTGTTCTTCGTCGGTGAACGGCGCCCTACGATGCTTACTGGCTGCTGATGCACTGACTGAATTGCTGCAAGGGGTGCAGAAATCATCTGCATCCCGCCTGATTGTTCAACTTTTGCTTCCTGTTTAGCCTGACTCGAGCACTCATTCAGCAGGATTCGATCATGGCTACCCGCATCATTCTCAATAGCACCGGCGCTGCCGACCTGATGCAGCTTGAACACGTAGCAGCACAATCTCCAGGGCCTGGCCAGGTCTGGCTGGAGCAGACGGCCATGGGCGTGAACCCGCTGGATGTGTTGCAGCGCAAGGGGGGAGCAGCGCTGGCATTGCCTTCAGGCCTGGGGCTGGAAGGCGCTGGCAGGGTCTCGGCCATTGGCGATGGGGTGCACAACGTGCAGGTGGGCGACCGGGTCGCTTACGCGATGGGGCCGGTCGGTGCCTATGCCAGTGGCCGGCTGTTCCCGGCCGAGCGGCTGGTCCCGCTGCCGCCGCAGTTGGAGGACGAGGCCGCCGCAGCGGTGCTGTTCAAGGGAATCACGGCGCAATATCTGTTGAAAACCACCTATGCCGTAGGGCCGGGCACCCAGGTGTTGTTGTACGGTGCGGCCGGTGCTTTGGGCCAGCTGATGGTGCCTTGGGCACGGCACCTGGGGGCGACGGTGATAGGGGTGGTATCGCGCCTGCAAAGTGTGGAGCGGGCACGGGCGGCGGGTTGCCAGCATGTGCTGGTGTTCGACGCGGAAACCTTGGCCAGCCAGGTGCGTGAGCTGACCCAAGGCCAAGGTGTGGACGTAGTGTACGATTGCGTGGGCAAGGTGTCGCTTGAGGCCTCGTTGGGCAGCCTGAGGGTGCGCGGCTTGTTGGTATCGTTCGGCGGCACCTCCGGTGCACCGCCTGCCATCGAGGTGGCCACGCTCAATGCCAATGGCTCGCTGTACCTGACCCGGCCATCGCTCGCAGCACACACCCGCACGGTCGAGGAGTACCAGCAGCGCGCGGCCGATGTGCTGGCAGCGGTTGCCGAAGGTATCGTCCAGCCTAGGGTCTGGCGATGCTTCCCGCTGGCTGAAGCAGCCAAGGCCCATGAGTACCTGGAGCAAGGGCGGTCGGAGGGCGCGCTGGTGCTGACTGCCTGATCCGCCCCCTGATTTCACTGCCCTGAGCCGAGCCTTGCCATGGATACCTTCGACAGTCGCCGCGCTGATGAACTTGCCACCCTGCTGGCCTTGTATGAGCAGGGCTCGTTTGCTGCCGCCGGGCGGCAACTGGAGCGCCACCCTACGGTGCTGTCGAAACGCCTGAGTGCTTTAGAGACGCGGCTGGGCATTCGCCTGGTGGAGCGCAGTACGCGGCAACTGCGCTTTACCGATGAGGGCGAGCGGCTGGTAGCCAAGGTTCTCGAGGCTAGCCGGCTGATTGCCGAAGCGGAGGAAGAGGCAGCCGAAGGTGCGGCAACGGTCCGTGGGCGTCTGCGTCTGGCGTTGCCGGCGGCCATGGGCCGACGCTGGTTGAGCGGCATGCTGGCCGACTTTGTACTGGCCTACCCGCAGGTAATCGTGGAGACCGAGTATGCCGATCGTTTCGTCGACCTGATCGGCGAGGGTTTCGACGCCGCGATCCGGATTGGTGAGCTGGCGGACAATCGTCTGGTGGCAAGTAAACTGTGCGATCACGTGCGGATCCTGTGCGCTTCTCCTCAATACCTTGCTCGGCATGGGGAACCCGCGCAGCCGGAAGATTTGGCGGTGCATAACTGTTTGGGTTTCAATGGCTTACGATCGTTTCCTGAATGGCGCCTGATGAGCGATACGCGACAGACAGGTGTCAAAGTTGCCGGCAGCCTTCGCAGTAATGACAACGAAGCGCTGCTGGAGGCGGCCCGGCGCGGCGTGGGGATTCTGGCCGGAGGTGACTGGCTCATGGGCGAGGACCTGGCCAGCGGATGCCTGGTAAGGGTGCTTGCGCAATGGCAGCTGGACAAGGCGGCGGGCATTTACCTGGTACGGCCGACCGCGCGCCTGAACACGGCAGCGATGGGCGTCTTCAAGGCCTGGCTAGAAGATCGCTTCAAGGCAGGCCCTCCTTGGAGACGCTGATGCGGCCTTTGCAGGCGTAAGTAAATAGAGAGTTATCGTCTTGCAACGGCATGCTGAACGCACTGCTCGAAGTACGTCTGCTTGATCGCTGCTGGCTTGAGCCGCGAGCGGCTGTTGTACGTCTGCTCGGTAATGCCGAAGGCAGTCATGCGCATCCAGGGTTTGGGGAATTTGCGTACCTGCAGCTTCTTGCGCGTGGCATACAAGGTCACCCCGGAAAGCTTGGCCTGTTGGGCCTCGGCGGCTATCTGCGCGCCCCAGCCGCAGGTGTGGCGATCGTTCTGGCTCAGTGCCCTGGCCTGGGCGCCGAAAGCGAGGGTGGCCAGCAGGCAGCCGGCCATCGTTGCTAGAAGTACTCGCATGTTGCTGTCCTAAGCATCTGAAAGAGAACGGAGTTTGCCTTCGCTTTCCGCAGCCGTGGGCCAGCAATTTGCCGTCAGGTCACAGCTATGCGCAGGGGACTGGCCTTCGGCTTCTGCAGGCTTGTCCAGGCCAGGCTGGCAACCCAGAGCACCGAAACACCATAGTTAAGGCGTTGATACAGGCCGAACAGCTGGCCACTCTGAGCCGCCTGGCCCATCAACGCGACGGTGATGATCGCCAACACCACGCAAGCCAGGGAAAACAGCGCCAGGGCGGGGGAGCCGGCAAGGCGGTTGCCTAGCCATGCCCATAGGGCGCTGGCCAAGGTCAGCGAGAGGAACATCAGCAGACCAAACAGGTTATGCAGTTGCTGCGAGGTAGATGGCTGTACCGGTGCACACCCCTGGTCGCAGGGGAACCAGCCGGTGCCCAAACTGCCCATGCCATGCAGCAACACCAGGCCCGCACTCAGCAGCGCCAGCTTCGAGCTATGCCAGCGCCGCATCAGGCCCCAGGCAAACAGGGCAAACAGCAGGGCTAGAGGGTAGTTGTTGACCTGTGGTGACCAGCTGTGGGTTGGCGAGCCTGCCGCGCCAAGCTGGCTCATGGCCTGTTGCAGGTGATCATAGCCAGGGTAGGCCTGGGCGGTGAGCCATACCCCCGCCAGCAGCCAGAGGGGGATCAGCAGGCCACTGCCGAGCAAAAGGCGGTCGAGGGTTTTCATACTGCAGATTCCTTCCATGGAACAGTGAGCGTGGAGGCGTACAGTACAGGCTCGCGCAGGCCATGGGCCAGTGATTCTGCGCGTTTTTTCATGGGGCCAGGGACTGCAAAGATGGGCAATAAATACCGCACGGGGTGTATGTGATCGTACAACCGCTTGCGCTATGATGAGCGCTGTCTTCCAAGGTGAAATACAGGGCAATGACAGAGCAGCAGGTACAGGCAAGGACCCGGCGCAAGCCGCGCAGTCTGGCCCAGGAACTGGTCACGGTGCTGACCGAACGCATTCGCAGCGGCCAGCTCAAGCGCGGCGACAAGCTGCCGACCGAATCGCAGATCATGGCCGAAGAGGGCGTCAGTCGCACGGTGGTGCGTGAGGCGATCTCGCGGTTGCAGGCCGCCGGGCAGGTAGAGACTCGCCACGGCATTGGTACATTCGTGCTGGATGCACCGGCTACGGGCGGTTTCCGTATCGACCCGGCCACCGTGGTCACCCTGCGCGAAGTGCTGGCGGTGCTGGAGTTGCGCATTGCCCTGGAGATCGAGTCGGCCGGGCTGGCAGCCCAGCGGCGAAGCGACGAAGCTCTGGCCGGTATGCGGGCGGCGCTGGACGAACTCAACGAGGGGGCGGCCCACGCCACTGATGCGGTGTCGGCGGACTTCCAGTTCCACCTGCGTATTGCCCAGGCCAGCGGCAACCACTACTTCGCCGACATCATCAACCACCTGGGTACCAGCATCATCCCGCGCACCCGGCTGAATTCGGCGCGCCTGGCCCATGATGACCAGGCGCATTACATGAGCCGCCTGATGCATGAGCACGAGGCGATCTATGAGGCGATTGCCCGGCGTGACAGCGAAGGGGCGAAGATGGCCATGCGCATGCACCTGAGCAACAGCCGCGAGCGCTTGCGCCAGGCGCATGAGGCGGCTGAAGCGCAAGGAACCTGAAGCCTTTGCTGCCTGTACTGGCCTCTTCGCGGGCAAGATAGCCCTGTAGAAGCGGGCTTGCCCGCGAAGAGGCCAGTACAGTCAAAATGAAAAGCCCCGCCGTGCGCAGGGCTTTCCTGTTTCTGGCAACCAGTCAGATCGCCCCGTCACTCCACTGACCGTTCACCAACCGCCGCAGCCCCAGCGGGTTGCCGTCGCGCAGTGCCTCAGGCAGCAGCGTCTGCGGGTAGTTCTGGTAGCACACCGGGCGCAGGAAGCGGTCGATGGCCAAAGTGCCGACCGAGGTGCCACGCGCATCGGAGGTCGCCGGGTACGGGCCGCCGTGCACCATGGCATCACAGACTTCGACACCGGTCGGGTAGCCATTGACCAGGATTCGCCCGACTTTCTCCTCCAGCAGCGGCACCAGCCAGGCGAAGGCATCGAAGTCCTCCGCTTCGCCGATCAGCGTCGCGGTCAACTGGCCGCGCAGGCCGAGCAGCGCGTCGCGCAGTTGGTCGTTGTCCTGCACCTCTACGGCCACGGTGGTGGGCCCAAACACTTCTTCCTGCAACAGCGGGTCGGACTCGACCAGCAGGCGTGCATCGGCCTTGAACAGCTGAGCGCGCGCCTGGTTGCCTTCCTGCGCCTGGCCGGCCACATGCTCGATACCGGCATGGGCATGCAAGTGTTCAAGGCCGCCGACGTAGCTGTGCAAGCCGCCAGCATTGAGCATGGTTTGCCCGGCTTGCTGGTCCAGGTACTGGCCAAGGTCGGCGAGCAGTTGGCTGTACTGTGGCGACTGCAAGCCAATCACCAGCCCAGGGTTGGTGCAGAACTGCCCGGCGCCCATGCACACGGACCCCGCCAACTCGCGGGCAATGGCCTCGCCACGCTTGGCCAGGGCGCCTGGCAGGATGATGACCGGGTTGATGCTGGACATCTCGGCAAATACCGGGATTGGCTGCGGGCGCTCAGCGGCCATGCGGCAAAGGGCATCACCGCCTTTCAGCGAGCCGGTGAAGCCAACCGCCTGGATGGCCGGATGCTTGACCAGCCACTCGCCCACGCCGCCACCAAATACCATGTTGAACACGCCCTTGGGCATGCCGGTACGCTCAGCGGCGCGCACGATGGCGCAGCCGACCAGGTCGGCCGTGGCCATGTGGCCGCTATGCGCCTTGAATACCACCGGGCAGCCTGCGGCCAGGGCGGCGGCGGTATCACCCCCGGCGGTGGAGAAGGCCAGCGGGAAGTTGCTGGCCCCGAACACGGCGACCGGGCCTACGCCGATGCGCATCTGGCGCAGGTCTACGCGTGGCAGCGGCTGGCGCTCGGGCAGTGCCAGGTCGATGCGCGCGCCGAGGAAGTCGCCGCGGCGCAGCACCTGGGCGAACAGGCGCATCTGCCCGCTGGTGCGGCCGCGCTCGCCCTGGATACGGGCGGCGGGCAGGGCGGTTTCGCGGCAGACGATGGCGACGAAGGTGTCATCCAGTTCGTCGAGTTCAGCGGCGATGGCGTCGAGGAACTCGCCCCGACGCGCCGGGGCCAGTTGGCGGAACTCGGCGAAGGCTGCGGCAGCGGCCTTGGCGGCCTGGTCCACTTCGGCTTCGGTGGCCTGGGCAAAGCTGTAGGGCAGGGCTTCGCCAGTGCTGGCGTCCAGGCTCTGCAGGCGCTGAGGGCCAGCGGCACTGCGCTGACCGGCGATGAAGTTATGGCCGAGGATCTCAGGCATGGGGTGCTCCTGTGGGATTGAGAGTGGCGTGTGTGAATGCGTGGTCAGGGCTGCGGCATCAGGTAATGGGCGCCGGGTTGAACAGGGTGATGTCGTTGTGCAGCCGGTGTTGTTCGGCCCAGGTCTGCTTGCGACCGCTGGCCACGTCCAGGTAGTAATGGAACAGCTCCCAGCCCAGCTCCTCGATGGTCGAGCGACCACTGGCGATGCGGCCGGCGTCGATGTCGATCAGGTCGGGCCAACGCTGGGCCAGTTCGCTGCGGGTGCACACCTTGACCACCGGCGCCATGGCCAGGCCATACGGGGTGCCACGGCCGGTAGTGAAGACGTGCAGGTTCATGCCGGCCGCCAGTTGCAAGGTGCCACAGACAAAGTCGCTGGCCGGGGTGGCGCAGAAAATCAGGCCTTTGCGGTTGACCCGTTCGCCTGGGCCGAGCACACCCTGGATAGCGCCGCTGCCCGACTTGACGATCGAACCCAGCGATTTCTCGACGATGTTCGACAGCCCGCCTTTCTTGTTGCCCGGCGTGGTGTTGGCGCTGCGGTCGGCGGCGCCTTGCTGCAGGTAGCGGTCGTACCAGTCCATTTCGCGCACCAGCGCGTCGGCAACGTCCTGGTTTTCCGCGCGCGAAGTCAGCATGTAGATCGCGTCGCGCACCTCGGTCACTTCAGAGAACAGCACGGTGGCGCCAGCGCGGACCAGCAGGTCGGCGGCATAGCCCAGTGCCGGGTTGGCGGTGATGCCCGAGAAGGCGTCGCTGCCACCGCATTGCATACCGAGGATCAGTTCGCTGGCCGGGACCGTTTCGCGGCGGCGCTGGTCGAGCTTCTTCAGGCGGGTTTCGGCCAGGTCCATGATCTGCTCGATCATTTCGACAAAGCCAAGGCTGGCATCTTGCAGGCGGTACAGCCATGGGTCGCTGAGGTCCACCGAGGGGTCGTTGTCGTGCATCACCTGGCTGGCTTGCAGTTTTTCACAGCCCAGGCTGATCACCAGTGCCTCGCCGCCGAGGTTTGGGTTGCGCGCCAGGTTGCGCACGGTGCGGATCGGGATGTAAGCGTCGCGGGCGTTGATTGCCACACCGCAGCCGTAGCTGTGGGTAATGGCCACCACGTCATCGACGTTGGGGTATTTGGGCAGCAGTTCGTTGCGAATGCGCTTGACTGCATGTTCCAGCACGCCGGTCACGCACTGCACGGTGGTGGTGATGCCGAGGATATTGCGGGTGCCGACAGTGCCGTCGGCGTTGCGATAGCCCTCGAAGGTGAAGCCCTCAAGCGGCGGCAGCGGTTGTGGCACTGCATCGCAGCGCGGCAGGCTGTCCAGTTCCGGGGCGGCCGGCATGGCCAGCTGGCTTTCCTGCACCCAGCTGCCTTGGCGCAGGTCTTCCAGCGCGTAGCCGATGATTTGCCCGTAGCGGCGCACGGGCTCGCCCTTGGCGATGGCCACGGTGGCCACCTTGTGGCTTTGCGGCACGCCTTCGATCAGGGTCAGGCCGTCGGCGAAGCGGGCGCCTTCGCCCAAGCCGCCGTCGTTGACGACGACCACGACGTTGTCGTCGTCGTGCAGGCGGACGTAGCGGGGCGAGTCGGAGTGTTCGATCAACTGCATGTTTGGGCCCTACTTGTCAGGTTCTCAGGCTTTTGTACATCCGCCCATGCCGGGTGACCCGGCGCGGGCGTGTTTTTTCAGTGACGCGAGCTGGCCAGTTCGCCGTCGGAGGCCGGCTCAGCGTGTGGCTTTGGGGCAGCATCACGCAATTCGATACGCTTGATGGGGCCCACGATTACCAGGTAGCTGAATACCGCTACCAGCGCATTGGCACCCACGTACACGAGCGCCCACTTGAACGAGCCGGTGGCGCTGATGATGTAGCCGATCACGATAGGGGTGGTGATCGACGCGATGTTGCCGAAGGTGTTGAACAGGCCACCGGACAGCCCGGCGATCTGCTTGGGTGAAGTGTCCGCGACCACCGCCCAGCCCAGCGCGCCGATGCCCTTGCCGAAAAACGCCAGCGTCATGAAGCCAACCACCATCCACTCGGCATCGACGTAGTTGCAGAACACCATGGTGGTGGACAGCAGCAGGCCACAGACGATCGGCAGTTTGCGCGAGAAGGTCAGCGAGTTGCCGCGGCGCAGCAGCCAGTCGGAGATCACACCACCCAGGACGCCGCCGATGAATCCACACACCGCCGGCAGCGAGGCGATGAAGCCGGCCTTGAGGATGGTCATGCCGCGCTCCTGCACCAGGTACACCGGGAACCAGGTGAGGAAGAAGTAGGTGATGGCGTTGATGCAGTACTGGCCCAGGTACACGCCCAGCAGCATGCGGCTGGTCAGCAACTGCTTGATGTAACCCCATTTCGGGCCGTCGCTGCCGCGCTTCTGATCCATGTCGACCAGGCCGCCGTTCTGCTCGATGTGCTCGAGTTCGCTTGGGCTGATGCGCGGGTGTTGGCGCGGGTTGTAGATGGTCTTCAGCCACACCATCGAGAAGATGATGCCCAGCACACCCATGACCACGAACACGTGCTCCCAGCCGAAGCTGAACACGATCCAGCCCATGATCGGGGCGAACAGTGCAGTGGCGAAATACTGCGCCGAGTTGAAGATGGCCGACGCCGTGCCGCGTTCCTGGGTCGGGAACCATGCGGCGACGATGCGCGCGTTACCCGGGAATGACGGGGCTTCGGCGAAACCGACCAGGAAGCGCAGGGTGAAGAGGGTGACCACAGCCCAGGCAACCGGCAGGCCACCGACAAACCCTTGCAGCAGGGTGAACAGCGACCAGGTGAATATGCTGAAGGCGTAGACGTTCTTGGAACCGAAGCGATCGAGTAGCCAGCCACCAGGAATTTGGCCAGCCACGTAAGCCCATCCGAAGGCGGAAAAGATATAACCGAGGGTTACGGCGTCAATGCCGAGGTCTTTCTGCAGGCTGGAGCCTGCGATAGCAATGGTCGCGCGGTCGGCATAGTTGATCGTGGTCACCAGAAACAGCATGAACAGGATCAGGTAGCGCACATGCGTTTTCTTAGTCGCTTGCATGCTGGCAATACTCCCACTAGTTATTTTTGTGCGGGCTCACGAATTGTAACCGGAGTGGGGCAGGCCCACTCCGGGCGCGGCATCTGGCAGGCCGCGGGCAGCGCTTACTGCGGGCCCATCTTGTCCATCAGCGCGGCGAGCATTTCGTACTCTTCGGCGGTGAGGTCAGTCAGCGGGGTACGCACCGGGCCGGCGTCGTAACCGGCAATTCTGGCGCCGGCCTTGACGATGCTCACGGCGTAGCCGGCCTTGCGGTTGCGGATGTCCAGGTATGGCAGGAAGAAATCGTCGATCAGCTTGGCCACGGTGGCGTGGTCGTCACGGGCGATGGCGTTGTAGAAGTCCATGGCGGTTTTCGGCACGAAGTTGAACACCGCGGAGGAGTACACCGGTACGCCCAGGGCCTTGTAGGCGGCGGCATACACTTCGGCGGTCGGCAGGCCACCCAGGTAGCTGAAGCGCTCGCCCAGGCGACGACGGATCGACACCATCAGCTCGATATCACCCAGTCCGTCCTTGTAGCCGATCAGGTTCGGGCAGCGCTCGGCCAGTTTTTCCAGCAGGTCGGCGTTCAGGCGGCAGACGTTGCGGTTGTACACCACCACACCGATGTTTACCGATTTGCACACCGCTTCGACGTGGGCGGCGACGCCGTCCTGGCTGGCTTCGGTCAGGTAGTGCGGCAGCAACAGCAGGCCTTTGGCACCCAGGCGCTCGGCTTCTTGCGCGTATTCGATGGCCTGACGGGTGGAGCCACCGACACCGGCGAGGATCGGTACCGAAGTGGCGCAGGTGTCGACCGCGGTCTTGATCACCTGGCTGTATTCGCTGGCGGCCAGGGAGAAGAATTCACCGGTACCGCCAGCGGCGAACAGCGCGCTGGCGCCGTATGGGGCCAGCCACTCGAGGCGCTTGATGTAGCCAGCCGGGTTGAAGTCGCCCTGGGCATTGAAGTCGGTGACCGGGAAAGACAGCAGGCCGTGGGAGAGGATGGATTTGAGTTCTTGTGGATTCATTGTTGTTGGCATCCTGTGGCGCTTGGGTGAGGGGTGTGGCTTTTCGTTGGAGGTAAGTTATCGTACAACCTGCGTGATGACTAGTCCTTTTTCAGAATTTTGTGTTCTCGCCAGGGTGGTTGTCTGGATATGTGTGTTGTGGCGCAGATCGAGCGCCGCCCGCGCGGCGCTTCGTGGGTAAACCCGCTCCTACGTTTGTTTCGGGCCAGTATCGTCTGTGTCAGACGCGCGCGACTGCCTTGTTTATACGACACGATATCGAGGCATGCGCCAAGGCGTTCGCGCGCAAATGCCACAGGCATAACTGGCCCGAAACAAACGTAGGAGCGGGTTTACCCGCGAAGCGCCGCGCGGGCGGCGCTCGATTTCACAGGCGCAGCAGGTACGACGACAAACACATGTTGGCGCATGCCTCGATATCGCGTCGTACAAACAAGGCGGTCGCGCGCGTCTGACACAGGCGATACTGGCCCGAAACAAACGTAGGAGCGGGTTTACCCGCGAAGCGCCGCGCGGGCGGCGCTCGATTTCACAGGCGCAGCAGGTACGACGACAAACACATAGCAGTCATCGTATCTCTTGAGGGGAGGGAAAAAACGATCGCGGAGACAGGCACAAGCCCGCCGCCCGATTCCACGGGAAGAGTTCTGGGACCAGCAGAGGGTGACCGGGGAAACGGGGGCGGCCTTGCGCCGCCCCGCGATCAAAGCAGAGGAAACTGAAGGTCAGGCCGCGTGCTGGCGCTTGATTTGCGCCTTGCGTACCTGGGCCCGGCAAGCATCGCCGAAAGCCTGGAAGATCTTTATCGAATCAGGGTTCTTCGCCGCTTGCCATTCAGGGTGCCACTGCACCGCGAACAGGAACGGCGAAATGCTTGGCGCGTGAATCGCTTCGACCAGGCCATCTTCGGCACGGGCGATCGCTTCAATACCGGCGCCAAGCTTATGCAGGCCTTGGCCATGCAGCGAGTTGACGCGAATCTCGTCGGTACCCAGGGTGTCATGCAGCCAGCTGCCCGGCTGGATCTTCACCCCATGCACCTGGGCGTACTGCACTTCGACCGGGTCTTCCGGGTTTTCCCGGTGGTCATTGAACCCAGGTTCGGCATACACCTTCTGGTAAATGTCGCCACCCAGGGCCACGTTGATTTCCTGCATGCCACGGCAGATGCCGAAGATGGGCAGGCCACGCTTGATCGCCGCCTTGACCAGCGGAATGTCGAACAGGTCGCGGTTCTGGTCCTGGCCTTTGCCTGGGGTCTGGTTTTCCTGGCCATACAGGGCCGGGTCGATGTTGCTGCCAGCGCCAGTCAGGTACACGCCGTCGGCCATGTCCAGGTAGGTCTCGAGGTCTTCAGTGCCGCAGCAGGTAGGCACCAATACCGGGACGCAACCGGAGAACTCGACCAGCGGGGTAATGTATTTGTGGGTCATGACCTGGTAGTCATGGCCTTTGCGCTCTTGGCTGCCCATGGTCATCAGGACGACGGGTTTGCGCAGGGAAGGTTGCTTGTTGCCAATGTTGCTGTTGGACATATGTCACCTTGGGACAGGTTCGACCTGTCGTTGTTGTGCAGGCGCACGGCTCGGGGCCCTGGGTGCTGCCTGTAGCCCCGAGCACTGCCGGCTCGTCAGAGGCGACGATTCCGGTCGGGGCTTGTAGATAGCTTGCCAGAGCCGTTCGATATGTCAAACGACGGAAGCAGGCTTTAACGCGGGGGATACGCCGTTTTCTGGGGGCTGAAACCGATGCGGGCCTGTGGCGGCGTGGGTTTGGCAGGGTCTGCGGTCAATAATATTTAACGATGCAGTTGGGTCATTGCAGCGGCGCAATGATTAGGTAACTTGAAGTAACCTCGGTCACTGTGGGAGCGGGCTTGCCCGCGAACACGGGCGAAGCCCGTGCCATCCACGGCGGTGTCTTCTTCGCGGGTATACTCGCTCCCACAGTGACAGGCTTTCAATCAGTGCAGGATCTGCGCCAGGAACGCCTTGGCCCGCTCGGTGCGCGGCTGGTTGAAGAACACCTGCGGCGGGCTGTCCTCGATGATCTGCCCACCCTCAAGGAACAGCACCCGCTCGGCTACCTGCCGGGCAAAGCCCATTTCATGGGTGACGCACAGCATGGTCATGCCCGTGCCAGCCAACTGCACCAGCACATCCAGCACCTCGGCAACCATTTCCGGGTCCAGCGCCGAAGTGGGCTCGTCGAACAGCATGATCCGCGGTTTCATGCACAGCGCCCGGGCGATTGCCACGCGCTGCTGCTGGCCACCGGACAGCTGGCTGGGGTACTTGTGCGCCTGGCTTTCGATGCCGACTTTGCTCAGGTACATGCGTGCCCGCTCCTCGGCGTCCTTGCGTGACAGCCCGCGCACGCTGGTGGGGGCCAGCAGGCAGTTGTCGAGCACGCTCATGTGCGGGAACAGGTTGAAGTGCTGGAACACCATGCCGATGTCGCTGCGCACCTGTGCCGCCTCGCGAGTGGTGGCCGCCAGGTCGATGCCGTCCACCTGGATGCTGCCCTGCTGGGCGACTTCCAGGCGGTTGATGCAGCGGATCAGGGTCGACTTGCCCGAGCCGGACGGCCCGCACAGCACGATGCGTTCGCCTTCGCGCACCTGCAGGTCGATGTCGCGCAGCACGTGGAACGCGCCATAGTGTTTGTTCAGGCCTTCGATGCGGATCAGCACCGGACGCGGGTCGGGTTCGGGGGCAAGGGTGGCAAGGCTCAGTGGTGCGGTCATCTTGTTGTTCTCCCGCGTGGGTTCAGTCGAAACGGGTCGCGCTGTAAGGCGCGGGGTCGGTGAAGGGGGGCTCGCCAGTGAGCAGCTCGGCCAGCAGCCGGCCGCAGACCGGGCCCAGCGTGAGGCCGTGATGGGCATGGCCGAAGTTGAACCACAGCCCTGGGTGGCGCGGCGCCGGCCCGATCACCGGGCGCATGTCGGGCAGGCAGGGGCGGCGGCCCAGCCATGGCGTGTCGTCCAGACGTTCGCCGAGGGCCGGGAACAGCTTGCGCGCCAAGGCCTCGCAGCGGCCCAGCTGAATCTGATTGCCAGGTGCACTGGCTGCGTCGAACTCGATGCCGGTGGTCAGGCGCACGCCGCGCGCCATCGGCGCCAGTACGTAGCCGCCTTGGGTGTCGCAGATCGAGTGCTCCAGCTGAGCGCCGTCACGGGTGCTGTAGTGCATGTGGTAGCCCCGCTTGATTGCCAGCGGGATCTGGTAGCCCAGGCCGCTGAACAGGTCGGCTGACTGTGGCCCAAGGCAGGCCACCACCTCGTCGGCAGTGATCGGGCCGCGACGGCTCTCTACCCGCCATTGGCCATTGGCCTGGCGCAGGCTGCGCGCATCGCCATGCACGAACTGCCCGCCGCGTTGCAGGAACAACGCCGCATAGCCACGGGTGAGCGCGCCGGGGTTGTTCACGGTTTTCGGGTCGAGCCAGTGGATGCCACCGACCACGGTGGCGTCCAGCTGATGTTCACGTGCCTGCAGCTGCCCGCATTCAAGGATTTCGAAGCGCAAGCCGTAGCGGCTCAGGCCCTTGGCATCGGTTTTTGCCTGCTCGAACAGCGCGGGGTCGCGGAACACTTCGATCCAGCCTTTGGCTTGCACCAGGCCTTCCAGGCCGGCGGCAGCGATCAGCGCGTCATGCTCGTCGACACAGCGCTGCACCAGCGGCAACATATCGGCGGCGGCGCCGGCCAGGCGCCCGGGTGCCGACTGGCGCCAGTAACGCCACAGCCACGGTGCGGCCTTGGGCAAGTGCGCCAGGCTGTAGCGCACATCGGGCTGGCGGTTCAGGCCGTAGCGCAGCAGTGCGCTCAGTTGCCGCGGGAAGGCATAGGGGATGACACTGGAGCGCTCGATCAGCCCGGCGTTACCGTGGCTGGTGCCACTGCCCGGTTCGTCGCGGTCGATCAGAATTACCTGGCGCCCGCGTGCCTGCAGGTGCAGCGCGGTGCTGACGCCGACGATGCCGGCGCCGAGGACAAGGGTCTGGCAATGCATGAAACGTATCCTTCGGTCAGTTCAGGTGGCGGCCCAGGCGGGCCTCCAGGTGTTTCAGCAGGCGCCGCACCAGTTCGACGATCACCAGGTAGAGCACAGCGGCCCACAGGTAGATCTGGAAGTCGAAACTGCGCGAGAAGGCCAGTTTGGTCACGCCCATCAGGTCGTAGATCGTCACCAGCGAGGCGATCGCGCTGGCCTTGATCATCAGGATCAGTTCGTTGCCCAGCGGGCCAATGGCCACCAGCAGCGACTGCGGCAATATCACCTTGAAGAAGGTGGTCGAGCGCTTCAGGTTCAGCGCCCGCGCCGCTTCATGCTGGCCAGGCGCAACCGCCATCAGGCTGCCGCGGAAGATCTCGGCCTGATAGGCGGCGGTGTTCAGGGTGAACGCCAGCAAGGTGCAAAACCACGCATCCCGGAAGAACCACCACAGGCCGACGTCCTGCCAGAAACCCTTGAGCGAACCCAGGCCGTAATACAGCAGGAACAATTGCGCCAGCAGCGGCGAGCCGCGGAAGAAGTACACGTAGCCGGCAGCCATGCGCTGCAGCACCAGGCTGCGAGACAGGCGTGCAAGGGCCAGCAGAAGACCGAGCACAGCACCCAGGCTGAAGGAAATCGCCACCAGCTTGGCGGTTACCAGCAGGCCGTCGATGAAGCGCGGGCCATAGCGCTCCAGCAGGTCGGGGTCGAGCACCATTGCCAGCAGTTGATCGAAGCTCATGCGCGTGCTCCTTGCAGGTGGCGGTTGCTGCGCCGTTCGATGTAGGCGAACACGCGCCCGGACAGTGCCGCGAACAGCAGGTAGCCCAGGCAGGCGACGCCGTAGAAGAACATCGGTTCCTTGGTTACGCTGACCGCCAGGTTGGTCTGGCGCATCAGGTCGACCAGCGAGATGGTCGACACCAGCGAGGTGTCCTTGAGCAGCGACAGCCAGTTGTTGGACAAGCCGGGCAGGGCGATGCGGGTCAGTTGCGGCAGCAGCACCTTGAAGAAGCCGGTGCGCTTGCTAAGCCCAAGCGCCGAGCAGGCTTCCAGCTGGCCCTTGGGCAGGGTCTTGAAGGCGGCCAGCCAGATCTCGCTGGAAAACGCGGCGAACACCAGGCTGAAGGCGATCATCGCGGCGAGGAAGGTGTTGATGAGGAACTCACCTTGGTAGCCCATGGCGGCGAGGATCTTCTGCGCGGCGATCTGGCAGCCGTAATAGATGATCAGCAACGTCAGCAGCTCGGGCAGGCCGCGGAAGACGGTGGAAAAAGTGGTGGCCCAGGCCCGTGGCAGGCGTTTGCGCGAGCGCGCCGCCAGCGCGACCACCAGGCCCAGTGGCAGGCCGATGGGCAGGCAGGCCAGGGCCAGGGAAACAGTAACCAGCGCGCCGGCCAGCAACGCCTGGCCCCAGCCTCCGCTGGCGAAAGACAGCAAGGACAATTGATCGAGCATGACGAACCTCTTGGGCAGGTTATGCGGCCTTGTGGGAGCGGCCTTGCGGCCCTGTCGCGACGCAAGGCCGCCCCCACTGGGCGTTCGCACAACTTCCTGAAGATCAGTTGTAGATATCGAAAGCGAAATATTTGCTGGCGATCTTCTGGTAGGTGCCGTTGGCCACAATCTGTTGCAGCGCGGTATTCAGGCGCTGGCGCAGGGCTTCGTCGTCCTTGCGCACAGCGATGGCGGCATCGGCCTTGGTGTCGGCCACGTCGCCAAGGATCTTGCAGCAATCCCCGCCGTTCTTGTTCATCCACTCGTGCAGCGGGAATTTGTCGGCAATCACGCCGTCCAGGCGGCCGGCCGCCAGGTCTGCGTTGGCTTCGTCCATGGTCGGGTACAGTTTCACGTCGGCACCGGCCTTGCCGTACACGTCTTCGGCGTAGATGGCCTGGGTAGAGGAAGACTGCGCACCGACGGTGTAGCCGACAAAGTCGGTCTGGGCGCTGTCGATCTTGCTGTCCTTGGCAACCGCCACGGTCAGGGGCGTGCGGTAGTAGTGCTCGGTGAAGGCGATCTTCTTGCGTCGCTCTTCGGTGTCGATCATCGATGCCACTATCGCGTCATACTTGCGCGCCATCAGGGCGGGGATGATGCCTTCCCAGTCCTGGGCCACCAGCGTGCATTCGACTTTCATCTGTTCGCACAGGGCATGGGTGATGTCGACATCAAAGCCGTGCAGCTTGTTATCGGCGTCTACATAGTTGAAGGGCGGGTAGGCACCCTCGGTGGCGAACCGCAGGGTTTCAGCGCTGGCGGCACCCGCCAGCAGCAGGGCGCACGCACCCAGCAAGGCCATGGACTTGTTCATCTCGCACCTCATTGCACTCTTGCTATTGTTGTTTGCCCGTCGACCACGAGGTGTAGCCGACGAATTCGTTATGTAGAGCGGCAGTTGCTTCCAAGCGTTTTTCAACATCCGGTCCGAGCTTCTTGCAGACCTCGTTGACCATCAGATGCACCCACGACAGCATCGTCGAGGTGGATTCCCAGAACAGGTTGAACTCGGTGGGGATGCGGAACACCTCGTCGGCATTGGCATCCGCCCAGTCACAGAAGGTGTCGGTCACCAGGGTGACCGCAATGCCAGCCTCGCGCGCCTTCTGGCACAGCATCAGAGCATGGCGGGAATAACGGCGCGCCTCGAACACCACCAGGGCGCTGTCTTCGGCACGGCCCAGCAGCACTTCGCCGAAGTGCCCGGCGCTGATGTCGACCAGTTGCACGCAATCGCGCAGGTATTGCAGCAGGTGGCTCATGCACATGGCGATGCCGCGCTCGGTCTGGAAGCCGGCGATGAACACCCGCGGTTTGCTCGCCAGGCGTTGCGCCACGTTGTGCCAGGCGGGGCTCTGGCGGTATTCGTGTACGCGCACCAGGGCGGCGATTTCCAGCTCCAGGCTGCCGGCGTTGTCGCTGGCGTCCTGGTTCTGGCGGTAATCTTGCAAGCGATCACCCACCAGCCACGGGCCATCGCCCAGATCGTTCTGCAGGTCTTGCTTAAGCGCCTTGAGGTGGGCATAACCCAGTGAGCGACAGTAGCGCCCGACGCTGGATTCGCTGACGCCCAGCTTGGCGGCAATGCTGGCCGAGGTCTGGAACGGCAGTTCGTGCAGGTTGGCAAGCATGTAGGTGGCGATCTTGCGACCCGAGGCAGCGGCCCCTTCGAGGCTGTTTTCCAGGCGTTGCTTGATCAGTTGGCTCATGCTGCGGCTCCAGGGGTGAGGCTTGGGAAGAAAATGAATGTTTTCTGTCATCAAGTCAACATTTGACAGATTGCTGTCACATGAAGGAAAGTTTTTGTCGTTGCAACGCTGTAGCCATTCCAAAATCAACAAGGAGCTTCAGATGTCCGCACCTTCCACCAGCACCGTTGTGCGCGTGCCTTTTACCGAGCTGCAAAGCCTGTTGCAGGCCATTTTCCAGCGCCATGGGTGCAGCGAGGCCGTGGCCCGGGTGCTGGCCCACAACTGCGCCAGCGCCCAGCGTGATGGCGCCCATAGCCATGGGGTGTTCCGCATGCCCGGTTATGTCTCGACCTTGGCCAGCGGCTGGGTCGATGGCCAGGCCACGCCACAGGTCAGCGACGTGGCCGCCGGCTATGTGCGTGTCGATGCTGCGGGCGGTTTTGCCCAGCCGGCATTGGCGGCGGCCCGTGAGCTGTTGGTGGCGAAGGCGCGCAGCGCAGGCATTGCCGTGCTGGCGATCCACAACTCGCACCATTTCGCTGCGTTGTGGCCGGATGTCGAGCCGTTCGCCGAAGAGGGCCTGGTAGCCCTCAGCGTGGTCAACAGCATGACCTGCGTGGTGCCGCATGGTGCACGCCAGCCGCTGTTCGGTACCAACCCCATCGCTTTCGCTGCGCCTTGCGCCGAGCATGACCCGATCGTTTTCGACATGGCCACCAGTGCCATGGCCCATGGCGATGTGCAGATTGCCGCGCGCGCCGGCCAGCAATTGCCGGAGGGCATGGGGGTGGATGCCGATGGCCAGCCGACCACCGACCCGAAGGCGATCCTGGAAGGCGGCGCCCTGCTGCCATTTGGCGGGCACAAGGGCTCGGCGTTGTCGATGATGGTCGAGCTGCTGGCGGCGGCGCTGACCGGCGGTCATTTCTCCTGGGAGTTCGATTGGTCCGGGCATCCGGGGGCGAAAACGCCATGGACCGGGCAGTTGATCATCGTCATCGACCCGGGCAAGGCCGAAGGCCAGCGGTTTGCCCAGCGCAGCCGCGAGCTGGTGGAGCACATGCAGGCGGTGGGGCTGACGCGCATGCCGGGCGAGCGGCGCTATCGTGAGCGCGAGGTGGCCGAGGAGGAGGGGGTGGCGGTGACCGAGCAGGAGCTGCAAGGCCTGAAAGCGCTGCTTGGATGACCCGGTCTCTTCGCGGGTAAACCCACAGGTGCCTGAGCTGTTCCCAGGCTGTGCGCTGAACCCGTAGGAGCGGGTTTACCCGCGAAGAATCCAGCCCTCATCCCGGTCATGCAATGTTGCATAGACAACCTTGCACAATAGTGGATGTTCCTGAACCCGCACTCCGGGTATGCTCAACACTGACTTTCCGTACCGTCCTGATCCAAGGAGCTGCACGCTGTGTTCAAACATGTCGATGCCTATGCCGGCGACCCGATCCTCTCGTTGATGGAAACCTTCAAGGCCGACCCGCGCGCCGACAAGGTCAACCTGAGTATTGGCCTGTACTACGATGAGGCCGGCGTGGTGCCGCAACTGGCGGCGGTGGATGCGGTGGAAAAACGCATTGCCGGTCAGGACCACGAAGCCTCCCTGTACCTGCCGATGGAAGGCCTGGCCAGCTACCGCCAAGCCATCCAGGCGCTGCTGTTCGGTGCTGATCACCCGGCCGTGACCGGCGGCCGTGTGGCCACCGTACAGACCGTGGGTGGCTCCGGCGCCCTGAAGGTCGGTGCCGACTTCCTCAAGCGCTACTTCCCGCAGTCCGAAGTCTGGGTCAGCAACCCGACCTGGGACAACCATCGCGCCATCTTCGAGGGTGCAGGCTTCAAGGTGCACACCTACCCGTACTTCGATCAGGCCACCCGTGGCGTGGACTTCGACGGCATGCTGGCCACCTTGCAGAGCCTGCCGGCCAACAGCGTGGTGCTGCTGCACCCGTGCTGCCACAACCCTACCGGTGCCGATCTGGAGCAGCACCAGTGGCAACAAGTGGTCGAAGTGGTCAAGGCGCGCCAGCTGATCCCGTTCCTCGACATCGCTTATCAAGGCTTCGCCGAAGGCCTGGTGGAAGATGCCTACGCCATCCGCGAAATGGCCCGTGCGGGCGTTCCGTGCCTGGTGAGCAACTCCTTCTCGAAAATCTTCTCGCTGTATGGCGAGCGGGTGGGCGGCCTGTCGGTGGTGTGCGATGACGAGGCCACTGCCCAGAGCGTGCTTGGCCAGCTGAAGGCCACCGTGCGCCGCAACTACTCCAGCCCGCCCAACTTCGGCGCCCAGCTGGTTGCTGGCGTACTGAGCGATGCTGGCCTGAATGCCCAGTGGGCCGAAGAAGTCGAAGTGATGCGCAAGCGTATCCTCGACATGCGCCAGGCGCTGGTCGATGCCCTGGCCGTGCTGCTGCCGGGCCAGGACTTCCAGTTCTTCCTGCGCCAGCGCGGCATGTTCAGCTACACCGGCTTCAGCGTCGAGCAGGTACGTCGCCTGCGTGACGAGTTCGGCGTGTACCTGATCGACAGCGGCCGTGTGTGCATGTCCGGCCTGCGCCCGGCCAACCTGCAACGGGTTGCCGAAGCGTTCGCTGCCGTTCAGAAGTAACTCGCCGAAGGGCCAGCTGCGGCCCCTCCTGTGGGGCGCGGTTGGACTTTGTGGGAGCAACTGTCTTGCTCAATTTCTGAAAGCTGGCGTGATCCCTGTGGGAGCGGGCTTGCCCGCGAACACGGGCGAAGCCCGTGCCATTCACCACGGTGTTGGCTTCGCGGGCAAGCCCGCTCCCACAGGCTGCCCCCAGAGGCTGCCCCACAGGCCCCCAGGCCACTACATTCCATCGATCGACACCAGCAATGCCTTCCGCTTGTAAAGACAAGTGCAACCGCTCCTCGGAAAAGGGCTTCGCAAGTGCAACCTTTCCGTGCACAATCGCGCCCCTCTTTTCCGGTTGAGTTGGGCGAAACGTCTATTTCGCCATTCTCAGCCTGTTGCAGTCTTGCGAGTGGAGCTTCACCCGGAATGAATGAGCAGGCCCCAAGCGTTGAACAACGCTTTGCAGAATCGACCCCCGCCGCCCTCGGCACTTGGGCGCGTCACGACACCACCTGGATGCTGGGCCTGTTCGGCACAGCCATCGGCGCCGGGACACTGTTCCTGCCGATCAACGCTGGCCTTGGCGGCTTCTGGCCGCTGCTGATCCTGGCCGTGCTGGCCTTCCCGATGACCTATTTCGCCCATCGCGGGCTGACCCGTTTCGTCCTTTCCGGGCGCGATGGCAGCGACATCACCGAAGTGGTCAAGGAGCATTTCGGCATCACCGCCGGTGCCTCGATCACCGTGCTGTACTTCTTCGCCATCTTCCCGATCCTGCTTATCTACAGCGTGGCGCTGACCAACACCGTGTCCAGCTTCATGGAACACCAGCTGCACATGCAGCCGCCGCCACGGGCAATCCTGTCATTCGTGCTGATCCTCGGCCTGCTGGCCATCGTGCGCTGCGGGGAGCAGGCCACGGTCAAGGTCATGAGCCTGCTGGTCTACCCGTTCATCGTTGCGCTGGCGTTGCTGGGCCTGTACCTGGTGCCGCACTGGACCGGTGGCATTCTCGACAGCGCCACAGAGGTGCCGCCGGCCTCGGCCTTCCTGCACACCCTGTGGCTGGCCATTCCGGTGATGGTGTTCTCGTTCAACCATTCGCCGATCATCTCGGCCTTTGCCGTCGACCAGAAGCGCCGTTACGGCGAGCACGCCGATGAGCGCAGCGGCCAGATCCTGCGTCGTGCCCACCTGCTGATGGTGGTGATGGTGCTGTTCTTCGTGTTCAGCTGCGTGCTCACCCTGAGCAGCGCCCAGCTGGCCGAAGCCAAGGCGCAGAACCTGTCGATCCTGTCGTACCTGGCCAACCACTTCAGCAACCCGACCATCGCGTTCGCTGCGCCGTTGATCGCCTTCGTGGCCATCGCCAAGTCGTTCCTCGGCCACTACATCGGCGCCAGCGAAGGCCTGAAGGGCATCATCGCCAAGACCGGTGCGCGCCCAGGCGCCAAGGCCCTGGACCGCGTGGTTGCCGCACTGATGCTGGTGGTGTGCTGGATCGTCGCCACCCTTAACCCGAGCATTCTCGGCATGATCGAGTCGCTCGGCGGCCCGATTCTCGCGGTGCTGTTGTTCCTGATGCCGATGTACGCCATTCGCCGTGTGCCATCGATGCGCAAGTACAGCGGTGCGGCCTCCAACGTGTTCGTCGTTGTGGTCGGCCTGGTTGCGCTGACTTCGGTGGTGTACGGCCTTGTAAGCTGATTCACCCGTTTCATTCAAGAATGCCCGGGTCGCTTGTCGCCACCCGGGCATATTTTTTTTCCTGATCAAGGTTTCAGCAGCGTTGCATTCCATCGTCCTTGGTGCAGGCAAGCAGCCACCCTCCGCACAGGCTGGCCACCACGAACAGCACGCCCAAGCCTGCCGGTAGCTCGCTTTCCAAACCTGCGACCACACTGCTCGTCAAACCGGCACCGGCGAACAGCAATGTCGTATTGAGCGACGCTGCCGCACCTGCCTGACGCGGATAGCGCGCCAAAGCCTGGGTCGTTGCGGCGGGGCGTACCAGGGTTGTCCCGGTGGTACAGACAATCATCGGCAGTAGAACCCCCAGCACAGATAACCCTGCCACCCATTCCCACATCAAAAGGGTAATGCCCGCAGTACTTATAAGCAGCAAGCCTGCTTTTATTTGAGCTTGCGGGCTTACGCGACTGTTCAGGTAGGTCGCAGCCATGCCGCCGACGATGTATGCCAACCCATAGCCGATAAAGACCAGAGAGAATTGATAGGCCGTCAGCTCCAGCCTGCCCATCAGCAGCAAGGGCGCTATGACGATAAAGGAAAAATGGCAGGCAAAGGCGAGGCTGGACAGCATGGAATGCGCGAGATAGTCCGTGTCTCGCAGCATCACCCGATAACTGGACATGCTTGGCGCCCGGTCGCGCGACGCAGGTGTGTCATGAAGCAGCACACACGATAAAAGTGAAACGATTGCAGCGATGATCACGAATGCCGTAAAGCTTGCTTTCCAGCCAAAGGACTGTTGAAGAAAAGCACCTGCCAGCGGTGACAGGGAGATGAACAACCCGCTCGCGCTTGTTAACAGGATGCGCATGGCATTGCGTTGTGTACCGCTGTAAAGGTCCTGCACAAGCGCCTGGCCTAGCACGAGGCTGCCGCAACCCAGGGCCTGCACCAAGCGAAAGGCCATGAACGTTTCATAATGAGTTGAAAATACGCAACCGAGCGCCCCCACAATGGATACGCTCAACCCAGCGAGCAACAAACGCTTGCGCCCGATGCCATCCGACAGTGGGCCGATCACGATTTGCGCCATGGCCACACCAACAGCAAAAAAGCTCACTGAGTACGCAATCTGTTTTGTGTCGACCCGAAACTCATCTGAGAGCGCAGGGAATGATGGGAGGATCACGTCCAGAGGAAACACACCCAGCAGACATAACAAAATCAGCAACGTTGAGCACAGGTGGCGCCGGAGCGAACCAGCGGGGCGGTTCATGCCATTAACTCCTCGATTGGAACTGCAAGAAATAGCTTTCGTCCTCCAGTAGATCAGTACGCTAAAGATGTACAAGGTGAGCTTGGTAGCGAAACTTCCGATAGAGGTGTAGGAATTGTATGGAGAGGCCGGGATGGGCGTTCGGCAGCGGTGAGGCAACTGGCCGTAACCGCGGCTATCGGCATTTTTTGTCCACAAAAATCGTCCGGCAATGGAACAATTTCACCTGCCCCCATAGGCACCCGGCTGCCTTCATGCTTAACTCAGTGTCCTTTTCAAACCCCGCATAAGGATTTCGTCATGGCTCAAGTGACTCTCAAAGGCAACCCGGTCCAGGTCAACGGCAACCTGCCACAGGCCGGCGCCCAGGCTCCGGCTTTCTCCCTGGTAGGTGAAGGCCTGGCTGACAAGTCGCTGAAAGACTACGCCGGCAAGCGCAAGGTGCTGAATATCTTCCCAAGCGTCGATACCCCGACCTGCGCCACCTCGGTGCGCAAGTTCAACGCCCAGGCCAACGACGTCGCCAACACCGTGGTGCTGTGCATCTCGGCTGACCTGCCGTTCGCCCAGGCACGCTTCTGCGGCACTGAAGGGCTGGACAATGTGAAGAACCTGTCGACCCTGCGTGGCCGCGAGTTCCTCGAGAACTACGGCGTAGCCATCGCCGACGGCCCGCTGGCCGGCCTGGCCGCCCGCGCCGTGGTGGTGCTGGACGAGAACGACAAGGTGCTGCACAGCGAACTGGTTGGCGAAATTGCTGACGAGCCGAACTACGAGGCGGCGCTGGCTGTACTGAAGTAAGGATTGCGTGGGGCAGGGCGGGCGTCTGTAGCCTGTGATGGCCTCTTCGCGGGTAAACCCGCTCCTACAACGTGCGGCACAGGTTTCAAAGGCTGTGACATCCCCGTAGGAGCGGGTTCACCCGCGAAAGGGCCAGACCAGGCAACCGAACCTTCAGGCCCGCCACCGCTCCAAGCAACACCCTGTAACGGCCCGGAACACGTTCCGGGCCGTTTTCATTTAAAATTCCGCCTCTTGGCAACGTCAGGCAAAGGTAAACCTCTGGTAAAGGCCCTTTGCTAAAACGATGGCAGTGCTTATCGTTCATCCTCCTCAAGTCGTCATTCCGAACAAGGTTCGTTCAACCCATGCAAGCGTCCAATTCCCGATCCCTTCGTCGCTGGCTCGTCGGCCTGCTGATCCTGCTGCTGATGGCTGCACTGGCCTGGTGGCTGTGGCCCGCAACGACGCCTGCGCATAAAGAAGCCGGTGGCGTGCGCGGTGGCAAGGGCATGGGCATGATCGGCGGCCGCCCAGGTTTTGGCGGCTCCAGCGACCCGGTACCCGTACGCGTCGTGCCGGTGCGGATAGGCGACTTCCCCCTCTACTACAAAGCCTTGGGCACGGTTACCGCGACCAATACGGTCAATGTGCGCAGCCGCGTGGCTGGCGAACTGGTGAAAATCCACTTCAAGGAAGGCCAGCGCGTCAAGGCTGGCGACCTGCTGGCCGAAATCGACCCGCGCCCTTATCGCATCGCCCTGCAGCAGGCCGAAGGCACCTTGGCGCAGAACCAGGCACAGTTGAAGAACGCTCAGGTCGACCTGGCCCGCTATAAAGGCCTGTACGCTGAAGACAGCATCGCCAAGCAAACACTGGACACCGCCGAAGCCCAGGTTGCGCAGTTCCAGGGGCTGGTCAAGACCAATCAGGCACAGGTCAACGACGCCCGCCTGAACCTCGATTTCACCCAGATCCGTGCGCCGATCAGTGGCCGTGTGGGCCTGCGCCAGCTCGATCTGGGCAACCTGGTGGCCGCCAACGACACCACCGCGCTGGTGGTGATCACCCAGACCGAGCCGATCAACGTCGCCTTCACCCTGCCGGAAACCGAACTGAGCACGGTGCTGGAGCGCTACCGCAGTGGCGCCAGCCTGCCGGTCGAGGCCTGGGACCGCGGTGACAGCAAGCTGCAGTCCACCGGTGTGCTGGGCAGCATCGACAACCAGATCGACACCACCACCGGCACGCTGAAGTTCAAAGGCCGCTTCGAGAACAAGGACCTGGCCCTGTTCCCCAACCAGTTCGTCAACGTGCGCTTGCTGGCCGACACCCTCAAGCAGGTGGTCATGGCCCCGGCCGCGGCCATCCAGTTTGGCAACGATGGCACCTTCGCCTATGTGGTCAACGAGCAGAGCACCGTCAATGTCCGCAAGCTGAAGGTGGGCGCCAGCGATGGCGAGAACAGCGTCATTCTCGACGGCTTGAAGGCTGGCGACCGTCTGGTGCTGGAAGGCACCGACCGCCTGCGCGAAGGCACCAAGGTGGAAGTGGTCGAAGACAGCTCGCAAGTGCCGACCAGCCCGGGCCAGCACCTGCAAGGGCAGGAAGCCAAGGGCGCGGCGCAAACAGGTGAAGCACAACCCGGCAACGCAGCAGGCAAGGCGGGCGCATGAACCTCTCGCGCCTGTTCATCCTGCGCCCGGTCGCCACCACGCTGAGCATGCTGGCCATCGTGCTGGCCGGGCTGATCGCCTACAAGTTGCTGCCGGTTTCCGCCTTGCCGCAGGTGGACTACCCGACCATTCGTGTCATGACCCTCTACCCCGGCGCCAGCCCGCAGGTGATGACCAGCGCCGTCACCGCGCCGCTGGAACGCCAGTTCGGCCAGATGCCGGGCCTGGAACAGATGGCCTCGACCAGTTCTGGCGGCGCGTCGGTGCTGACCCTGCGTTTCAACCTCGACATGAACATGGACGTTGCCGAGCAACAGGTGCAGGCCGCGATCAACGCCGCCAGCAACCTGCTGCCCAGTGACCTGCCGGCACCGCCGGTGTACAACAAGGTCAACCCGGCCGACACCCCGGTGCTGACCCTGGCCATCTCCAGCAAGACCATGCCGCTGCCCAAGCTCAACGACCTGGTCGATACCCGCGTGGCGCAAAAGCTTGCGCAAATCAGCGGCGTGGGCATGGTCAGCATTGCCGGTGGCCAGCGCCAGGCGGTACGCATCAAGGTCAACGTCGACGCCCTGGCGGCCAATGGCTTGAATCTGGATGACGTGCGCACGCTGATCGGTGCCTCCAACGTCAACCAGCCCAAAGGCAACTTCGACGGCCCTACTCGGGTGTCGATGCTCGATGCCAACGACCAGCTGCGCTCTCCCGAGGAATACGCCAACCTGATCCTGGCCTACAACAACGGTGCGCCGCTGCGCCTGAAAGATGTGGCCGAAATCGTCGACGGCGCCGAGAACGAGCGGCTGGCCGCCTGGGCGAACCAGAACCACGCAGTGCTGCTGAACATCCAGCGTCAGCCGGGCGCCAACGTGATCGAAGTGGTCGACCGCATCAAGGGCCTGCTGCCGTCGATCACCGACAACTTGCCGGCGGGCCTCGATGTATCGGTGCTGACCGACCGCACCCAGACCATCCGCGCCGCGGTCAAGGACGTGCAGCACGAACTGCTGATCGCCATCGTTCTGGTGGTGATGGTCACCTTCGTTTTCTTGCGCCGTTTCAGCGCCACCCTCATTCCGTCGATTGCCGTGCCACTGTCGCTGATCGGGACGTTCGGGGTCATGTACCTGGCCGGGTTCTCGGTCAACAACCTGACACTCATGGCCCTGACCATCGCCACCGGCTTTGTGGTCGATGATGCCATCGTCATGCTGGAGAACATCTCCCGGCATATCGAAGAGGGCGAGACGCCCATGCAGGCGGCACTCAAGGGCGCCCGACAGATTGGCTTCACCCTGATTTCGCTGACCTTCTCGCTGATTGCGGTCCTGATCCCGTTGCTGTTCATGGCGGACGTGGTCGGTCGCCTGTTCCGCGAGTTCGCCATCACGCTGGCAGTGGCCATTCTGATTTCCCTGGTGGTGTCCCTGACCCTGACGCCGATGATGTGCGCGCGTCTGCTCAAGCGCGAGCCCAAGGAAGAAGAACAAGGCCGCTTCTACCGCGCCAGTGGCGCCTGGATCGACTGGCTGATCCAGCACTACGGCAGTGCTCTGCAGTGGGTGCTCAAGCATCAGCCGCTGACCTTGCTGGTGGCGGTGGCCAGCCTGGTGCTCACGGTGTTCCTGTACATGGTCGTGCCCAAGGGCTTCTTCCCGGTGCAGGATACCGGGGTGATCCAGGGTATTTCCGAAGCGCCGCAGTCCACCTCGTTCGCTGCCATGAGCGAACGTCAGCAGGCCCTGAGCAAGGTCATCCTGCAAGACCCGGCCGTGCAGAGCCTGTCGTCCTACATTGGCGTAGACGGCGACAACGCCACGCTCAACAGTGGTCGCCTGCTGATCAACCTCAAGCCCCACGGCGAGCGCGATGTCAGCGCCAGCGAAGTGATCAGCCGCCTGCAGCCGCAGGTCGACCGGCTGGTGGGCATCCGCCTGTTCATGCAGCCGGTGCAAGACCTCAGCATCGAGGACCGGGTCAGCCGGACCCAGTACCAGTTCAGCCTGTCGTCGCCGGACGCCGACCTGCTGGCGCAGTGGAGCGGCAAGCTGGTGCAGGCGCTGCAGCAGCGCCCGGAACTGGCCGATGTGGCCAGCGACCTGCAGGACAAGGGCTTGCAGGTGTACCTGGTAATCGACCGTGACATGGCCAGCCGCCTGGGGATCAGCGTCTCGCAGATCACCAATGCCCTGTACGACGCCTTCGGCCAGCGGCAGATCTCGACCATCTACACCCAGGCCAGCCAGTACCGCGTGGTGTTGCAGTCCAGGGACGCCTCCACGATCGGCCCGCAGGCGCTGGAGTCGATCCACGTCAAGGCCACCGATGGCGGCCAGGTGCGCCTTTCGGCGCTGGCGCGGATCGAGCAGCGTCAAGCGCAGCTGGCTATTTCCCACATTGGCCAGTTCCCGGCGGTGACCTTGTCGTTCAACCTGGCCCACGGCGCATCGCTGGGCGAAGCCGTGCAGGTGATCGAGCAGGTGCAGAAGGACATCGGCATGCCGCTGGGCGTGCAAACCCGCTTCCAGGGTGCGGCCGAGGCCTTCCAGGCGTCGCTGTCGAGTACCTTGCTGCTGATTCTGGCGGCGGTGGTGACCATGTACATCGTGCTGGGGGTGCTGTACGAAAGCTACATCCACCCGATCACCATCCTCTCGACCCTGCCGTCGGCGGCGGTCGGTGCCTTGCTGGCCTTGCTCATCAGCGGTAACGACCTGGGCATGATCGCCATCATCGGCATCATCCTGCTGATCGGTATCGTCAAGAAGAACGCGATCATGATGATCGACTTCGCCCTGGAGGCCGAGCGCCATCAGGGCATGAGCCCGCGCGATGCCATCTACCAGGCGGCGCTGCTGCGCTTCCGGCCGATCCTGATGACCACCCTAGCCGCGCTGTTTGGTGCGGTGCCGCTGATGCTTGCCACCGGTTCCGGTGCCGAGCTGCGCCAGCCACTGGGCCTGGTGATGGTCGGCGGGTTGCTGGTCAGCCAGGTGCTGACGCTGTTCACCACCCCGGTCATCTACCTGTACTTCGATCGCCTGGCCCGCCGCCTGCGCCCGGCCACTGACGTGAAGCAGGCCCAGGCATGAACCTGTCCGGGCCTTTCATCCGTCGCCCGGTGGCGACCATGCTGTTGAGCCTGGCAATCATGCTGCTGGGTGGGGTCAGCTTTGGCTTGCTACCGGTGGCGCCACTGCCGCAAATGGACTTCCCGGTGATCGTGGTGTCGGCGAACCTCTCTGGTGCCAGCCCCGAGGTCATGGCGTCCACCGTGGCCACACCGCTGGAACGCAAGCTGGGCAGCATTGCCGGCGTCACCACGCTCACCAGCAGCTCCAACCAGGGGTCGACACGGGTAATCATCGGCTTCGAGCTGGGCCGTGACATCGATGGCGCAGCCCGTGAGGTGCAAGCGGCGATCAACGCTACCCGCAACCTGCTGCCCAGTGGCATGCGCAGCATGCCCACCTACAAGAAGATCAACCCGTCGCAGGCGCCGATCATGGTGCTGTCGCTGACTTCGGATGTGTTGCAGAAAGGCCAGCTGTATGACCTGGCCGACACCATCCTTTCACAGAGCCTGGCTCAGGTGTCGGGGGTAGGGGAGGTGCAGATCGGTGGCAGTTCGCTGCCGGCCGTGCGCATTGCCGTCGAGCCGCAACTGCTCAACCAGTACAACCTGTCGCTGGACGAAGTGCGCACCGCAGTATCCAACGCCAACCAGCGCCGGCCCATGGGCTTTGTCGAAGACGCCGAGCGCAACTGGCAGGTGCGGGCCAACGACCAGCTGGAAAGCGCCAAGGATTACGAGCCGGTGGTGATCCGCCAACAGAACGGCACCATTCTGCGCCTGTCTGACGTGGCGACCGTCACCGACGGCGTTGAAAACCGTTACAACAGCGGCTTCTTCAACGACCAGGCAGCGGTGCTGCTGGTGGTCAACCGCCAGACCGGCGCCAACATCATCGAAACGGTCGACCAGATCAAGGCGCAGCTTCCGGCACTGCAGTCGTTGCTGCCAGCCAGCGTGCAACTGAACGTGGCCATGGACCGCTCGCCCGTGATCAAGGCCACCCTCAAAGAGGCCGAGCACACCCTGCTGATCGCCGTGGTGCTGGTGATCCTGGTGGTCTACCTGTTCCTCGGCAGCCTGCGCGCCTCGCTGATCCCCAGCCTGGCGGTGCCGGTATCGCTGGTGGGTACGTTCGCGGTCATGTACGTGTGCGGTTTCTCGCTCAACAACCTGTCGCTGATGGCGCTGATCCTTGCCACCGGTCTGGTGGTGGACGATGCCATCGTGGTGCTGGAAAACATCTCCAGGCACATCGAGAACGGCCAGCCCCCGATGAAGGCGGCCTACCTGGGCGCCAAGGAAGTGGGCTTCACCTTGCTGTCGATGAACGTGTCGCTGGTGGCGGTGTTCGTCTCCATCCTGTTCATGGGCGGTATCGTGCGCAACCTGTTCCAGGAGTTTTCCATCACCCTGGCGGCGGCGATCATTGTCTCGCTGGTAGTGTCGCTCACCCTTACACCGATGCTCTGCGCCCGCTGGCTCAAGCCGCAACAGGCCGAGCAGACACGCCTGCAGCGCTGGAGCGACAAGCTGCATCAGCGCATGGTTGCTGCCTATGACCGCAGCCTGGGTTGGGCCCTGCGCCACAAGCGGCTGACCCTGCTCAGCCTGCTGGCCACCATCGGCATCAACATCGCCCTGTACGTGGTGGTGCCCAAGACGCTGATGCCCCAGCAGGATACCGGCCAGTTGATGGGCTTCATCCGGGGTGACGACGGCCTGTCGTTCACGGTGATGCAGCCGAAGATGGAAATCTACCGCCGCGCCTTGCTGGCCGACCCGGCAGTACAGAGCGTCGCCGGTTTCATCGGTGGCAACAGCGGTACCAACAACGCCTTTGTGCTGGTGCGCCTGAAACCGATCAGCGAGCGCAAGATCGACGCGCAGAAGGTGATCGAGCGCCTGCGCAAGGAACTGCCCAAGGTGCCCGGCGGGCGCCTGTTCCTGATGGCTGACCAGGACCTGCAACTGGGGGGCGGTGGGCGTGACCAGACCTCTTCTCAGTACCTGTATACCTTGCAAAGCGGCGATCTGGCGGCGTTGCGCGAATGGTTTCCCAAGGTGGTCGCGGCGCTGCGTGCACTGCCTGAGCTGACCGCCATCGACGCCCGCGATGGTGCCGGTACCCAACAGGTGACGCTGGTGGTCGACCGTGACCAGGCCAAGCGCCTGGGCATCGACATGGACATGGTCACCGCAGTACTGAACAACGCCTACAGCCAGCGGCAGATCTCCACCATCTACGACAGCCTCAACCAGTACCAGGTGGTGCTGGAGATCAACCCCAAATACGCCTGGGATCCGAGCACGCTGGAGCAAGTGCAGGTGATCACCGCCGACGGCGCCCGGGTGCCGCTGTCGACCATCGCCCACTACGAGAACAGCCTGGCCAACGACCGGGTCAGCCACGAAGGGCAGTTCGCTTCGGAAGACATCGCCTTCGACGTCGCCGAGGGCTACAGCCCCGACCAGGCCATGGCGGCACTGGAGCGCGCGGTGGCCAAACTGGGCCTGCCCGAGGAGGTGATTGCCAAGCTCGGCGGCACTGCCGATGCCTTTGCCCAGACCCAGCAGGGCCAGCCCTTCATGATCCTTGGCGCACTGCTGCTGGTGTACCTGGTGCTGGGCATTCTGTATGAAAGCTACATTCACCCGCTGACCATTCTTTCGACACTGCCTTCGGCGGGCGTCGGTGCCTTGCTGGCGCTGTACGTCACCGGTGGCGAGTTCAGCCTGATCTCGTTGCTGGGGCTGTTCCTGTTGATCGGGGTGGTGAAAAAGAATGCCATCCTGATGATCGACCTGGCGTTGCAGCTGGAGCGCCATCAGGGCTTTTCGCCGGAAGAGTCGATCCGCCGGGCCTGCCTGCTGCGCCTGCGGCCGATCCTGATGACCACCCTGGCGGCGATCCTTGGCGCATTGCCGTTGCTGCTGAGCCAGGCTGAAGGCGCAGAAATGCGTCAGCCGCTGGGCCTGACCATCATCGGTGGCCTGGTGTTCAGCCAGATCCTCACCCTTTATACGACGCCGGTGGTTTATCTGTACCTGGACCGCCTGCGCCACCGTTTCAACCGTTGGCGCGGCGTGCGTACCGACGCCGCTCTGGAAACCCCGCTATGACTTTTGCCCAGACCCCACTTCACCGTGCCCTGCAGGCACTGACCCGTGGCCGTGGCTCGCGCCTGCTCGGCGCCGGGTTGTGCGTGGCCTTGCTCAGTGCCTGTACCCTGAGCCCCGACTACCAACGCCCCGAGCTGAACAGCACGGCGGCGCAGTTCAAGCACGCCGAAGGCTGGACCCAGGCCTCGCCGTCCGACGCCATCGCCCGCGGCGCCTGGTGGGAAATCTACGGCGATGCCGGGCTCAATGCGCTGGTCGAAGAGCTCAACCGCAGCAACCAGACCGTGGCGCAATCAGAAGCCCAGTATCGCCAGGCCCAGGCGCTGGTGCGCAGCAGCCGTGCGGCGCTGTTCCCCAGTCTGGACCTGAGCACCAGCAAGAACCGCTCGGCGCAGGGCACCGGCAGCTCCAGTTCCAGCCTGTCCAATAACAGCAGCGGCATTCGCAACACCTACAACGCGCAGTTGGGCGTGAGCTGGGAGATCGACCTGTGGGGCAAGCTGCGCGAAACCCTGAATGCCAACGAAGCCAGTGCCGAAGCCAGTTTCGCCGACCTTGCGTCGATCCGCTTGAGCCAACAGTCGGAGCTGGTGCAGAACTACCTGCAATTGCGGGTTATCGATGAGCAGAAGCGCTTGCTGGAAGCCACCGTGGCGGCTTATGAGCGCTCGCTGCGAATGAACGAAAACCAGTACCGCGCCGGTGTCGCCGGCCCGGATGCCGTGGCCCAGGCACGCACCCAGCTCAAAAGCACCCAGGCTGACCTGATTGACCTGATCTGGCAGCGTGCGCAGTTCGAAAATGCCATCGCCGTGCTGCTGGGCAAGGCTCCGGCCGACTTCGCCCTGGCCGACAGCAAGGCGATTCCCGCGTTGCCGCAAATACCGGTTTCGCTGCCTTCGCAGCTGCTGGAGCGGCGCCCGGACATCGCTGCAGCCGAACGCAACGTGATGGCGGCCAACGCCAACATCGGGGTGTCGCGGGCAGCCTACTTCCCGGACCTCAGCCTGAGCATGAGTGGCGGTTATTCCAGCAGCAGCTTCAGCAACTGGATCGAGCTGCCCAACCGCTACTGGTCGGTGGGCCCGCAGCTGGCGCTGACCCTGTTCGACGCCGGCAAACGCAGCGCCGAGGTCGACCGCACGGTGGCCGTGTATGACCAGACGGTGGCGCAGTACCGCCAGACCGTGCTGGACGGCTTCAGGGAAGTGGAAAACCTGCTGGTTCAGCTGAAGGTGTATGGCGATGAAGCCGTGGTGCGCCAAGAGGCGCTTGATGCCGCCCGTGAGTCGTTGCGCCTGACCGAGAACCAGTACCGTGCCGGTCTGATCGGCTATCTGGATGTGGTCAACGTGCAAACCACGGCGCTGAGCAACGAGCGCAGCGTGCTGAACCTGCTGCAAGGGCGCCTGGTGGCCAGTGTGCAACTGGTGGCTGCGTTGGGCGGCGGCTGGGATGCAGAGCAGGCGTTTGCCGAGCAGAATTGACCAAACGCAGAGGGGGTAGACTGCGGTTATTGGATCCATTCCCATTCGCAAAAACCCCGTGCGTTTCGCTTAAGCTTGAGTACAATCGTCAGCTTTTGCCGGGCCCCCTTTCCCGGCGCTGGAACTCTCAATGCTGACCGGTAGCTACTCCTCTTCGCTGGTGTTGATTTCGCTGTGCGTGGCGATACTGGCATCCTATACCGCCCTTGACCTGACCGGCCGCATCGCCACGGCCAAGGGCCGCGCTGCCTGCCTGTGGATGGGCGGTGGTGCGTTGGCCATGGGCATCGGCGTGTGGTCGATGCACTTCATTGGCATGCTTGCCTTCAGCTTGCCCATCGACTTGGGGTACGACCTGGCCCTGACCGCGTTCTCGCTGCTGATCGCTGTGCTGTCCTCGGGCTTTGCCTTGTGGCTGGTCAGCCAGCCGAGCCTGCCAGCGCTGCAGTTGGGGTTCGGCGCGCTGATCATGGGCGCCGGTATCGCCTGCATGCACTACACAGGCATGGCCGCGCTGCGCATGCTGCCTGGCATCGATTACGACCCGACGTTGTTCGGCGCTTCGCTGCTGATTGCCGTGGGCGCCTCGGCGGCGGCATTGTGGATTGCCTTCCGCCTGCGCAAACACACCCCCTATGTGCGGCAGATCCGCGGCCTGGCGGCGGTGGTCATGGGCTTTGCCATCGTGGGCATGCATTACACCGGCATGGCAGCGGCGAACTTCCCCGAGGGCAGCTTTTGCGGCGCGCTGGGGGGCGGATTGCAGGGTGACAGCCTGGTTTACCTGGTGCTGATCACCACGCTGGCAGTACTGGCAGTGGCTTTGCTGACTTCGGTGCTGGACGCGCGTCTCGAGGCACGTACTGCCGAGTTGGCCCGTTCGCTGACCTTGGCCAACCAGGAACTGACCCAACTGGCCCTGCACGACACCCTCACCGATCTGCCCAACCGTACCTTGCTGGCCGATCGTATCGAACAGGCCATCGCCAAAGTGGCGGAGCAGGGCGGCTGTTTTGCCCTGATGTTCATTGATCTGGACGGCTTCAAACCCGTCAACGATGCCTTTGGCCATCATATCGGTGACCTTCTGCTCAAGGCAGTGGCGGCCCGCCTGCGCGGTCACCTGCACAGCCAGGACACGCTGGCTCGGATTGGCGGCGACGAATTCGTGCTGCTGGTGGAACTGCAGGAGCCGAACGATGCCATGGACGTGGCGGTCAAGCAGGTCAACCTGGTGTCCCGGCCTTTCCGCGTGGCCGAGCACGACCTGCAACTGTCGGCCAGCCTGGGCATCGTCCTGTATCCGGGCAACGGCCAGGACCAGCATGAGCTGCTGCGTAACGCCGACGCTGCCATGTACCATGCCAAGAGCGCCGGCAAGAACGGTTACAGCTTCTTCGATGTGTCGATGAACAGCAATGCGCGCCAGCAGTTGCAGCTGTTGCAGGACTTGCGCCTGGCGCTGGAGCAGCGCCAGTTCCGCTTGCATTACCAGCCCAAGTTCGACGCCCAGGCCTGCCAGCCGATCGGTGCCGAAGCGTTGCTGCGCTGGGAGCACCCGCAGCAGGGCCTGCTGCTGCCTGACCGCTTCATCGGCCTGGCGGAAAAGACCGGCCTGATCATCCCCATCGGTGAGTGGGTACTCACTGAGGCCTGCCGTCAGATGCGTCAGTGGCTGGACCAGGGGCACCATGGCTGGCGCATGGCGGTGAACCTGTCGGCCATCCAGTTCTGCCATGCCGGTCTGGTCGACAGCGTGGCCCGCGCCCTGCAGCAGAACGGCTTGCCAGCAAACTGCCTGACACTGGAAATTACCGAAACCACCGCCATGCACGATGCCGACGCCAGCCTGACCGTGCTGCAGCGCCTGTCCGACATGGGCGTGGACTTGTCCATCGATGACTTTGGTACGGGCTATTCCAGCCTGATGTACCTCAAACGCCTGCCAGCCAACGAGCTGAAAATCGACCGCGGGTTCGTACGTGATCTGGAGCAGGACAGTGACGATGCAGCGATTGTTTCGGCAATCGTCGCACTGGGCCAGGCGTTGGGCCTGCGTATCGTTGCCGAGGGGGTTGAAACCGACAAGCAGCAGGACTTCCTGACCCGTCTGGGATGTGATTCGTTGCAGGGCTACCTGCTGGGCCAGCCCGTGCCGGCCGAGCAGTTCATGAGCAAGTTGCAGGCCATGGCCCCGGAACTCACTGCTGCGGGCTAGACTGCATCGCGCAAGGTAAAGGCGGGTATGAACGCATCCATTTCCGCCTCGACGGCCTCGATGATGCGCTCTACATCGGCGGCGGCCATGATCGCTGCACAGGGGATACCCGCAATCGCCAGCAGGGTTTCACCGCTGGCGCGGTCGAACAGCCGCGCGACCATGCTGCGTGGCGCATCCATGCTGGCCTCGAAACCTAACGGATGGAAATGCCAGCGCATCACCTGGCAGGCGTTGGGGAACGTCATCTTGTTCATGCCAGCCTCCTTGTCCGTACCTGGACGTGATGAGCGGGTGGCCACATCGATGCGGCCGCCGGGAAACTAAAGATAGCACCTGCTAGGCGCAATTTTCGGTTGCAAGTACGACAAATGTGCGAATGCTTGACACTGGTCACACCCTTGTCATGGGCGCAGTGTGACGGCTGGCTGCATGGCAAACGTTTTCCCGGCCGCAAGGTGCCAGGTAACCATCGGGTTTGGTGACTTTCGCGGACGTTCGACGCGCAGGTTTTTCAGACGAGCGGCTTGCTTAACCCAACAACCCGGCGGCGATGTTGATAGTGAACCCCAGAATCGCCGTATTGAACACGAAGCCCACCAGCGAATGCGCCAGCACCACCCGCCGCAACCCACGACCGGCGACACCCACGTCTGAGGTTTGCACCGCCACGCTGATGGTGAACGAGAAGTAGTGGAAGTCCCAGTAATCCGGGTTGCGCTCGCCATCAGCGAAGCGCAGTGGGGGTTCGTGGTTTTGCCCGGTGTAGAACAGGCGGGCGTAGTGCAGGGTGAATATGCAGCCGATCAGCAGCCAGGAACCGGCGACGGTCAGGCCAGTGTAGAGATAGTGCACGGCCAGGGCCGTGCCTTGCAGGCCGCGGCTGGAGACCAGTTGCAGGGTGACCGCGGCAAGGCTGGCGATGGCGGCGATGCACACGGTCAGCAGGACCAGGCCTGCGTTCTCGTCTTCGACGCCGGCGACCTTGCGGACCTTTTCCGGGCTGGCTGTCCAGCTCAGGTAGAGCACCAGCAGCAGGTACAGCCACACCCCCAGGTTCCAGCCAGCGAGGATGTGCTGCACGGTATCACCGGCGGGGATCAGCCAGGCGCCGGCGAGGCCGACTGCAGCGGCGATGCTCAGGCGAGGGTGTGTGCGGGTCAGACGATGGAAAGCCATGGAGCCTCGTTCACAAGGGGTATGGCTTGTACTCTAGACCGTCATAGGGTTGGGCGGGATGCGCAATACCCTGCAGGGCCTGGGGTTTCTTTGATGCCCCCATCGCACGGCATTGCAACTCTCAGTACACTGCACGTTCCAACACCAACATCCGTTGAACTCGAGGTTTTTGCATGACGCTCAGTCCTTTGGCAGGCAAGCCGGCTCCGGCCAGCGTGCTGGTCGATATTCCCCGGCTGCTTACCGCTTATTACACGGGCCGCCCAGACGCTGCCGTGGCGGCCCAGCGCGTGGCCTTCGGCACCTCGGGGCACCGGGGCAGTTCGCTTGAATTGAGTTTCAACGAGTATCACGTCCTGGCCATTAGCCAGGCGATCTGCCTGTACCGCCAGGAAAAAGGCATCGATGGCCCGCTGTTCATCGGCGCCGATACCCACGCCCTGTCAGCGCCGGCGACCGCCAGCGCACTGGAAGTGCTGGCCGCCAACGGCGTGCAGGTGATGCTGTCCAAGGATGACGAATACACGCCTACGCCGGCGGTTTCCCACGCCATCCTCTGTCACAACCGCGGCCGCACGCAGGGCCTGGCTGACGGTATTGTCATCACCCCGTCGCACAACCCGCCGCAAAGCGGTGGCTTCAAGTACAACCCGCCCAACGGCGGCCCGGCCGACAGCGACGTGACCAAGTGGATCGAGGGCAAGGCCAACGAGCTGCTGGCGGCTAACCTGGCGGGCGTCAAGCGCATGGACCATGCCCAGGCGCTGCAGGCGCCGACCACCCACCGCCACGATTACGTCAGCAACTATGTGGCCGACCTGGAAAACGTCATCGATTTCGATGTCATCCGTGGCGCCGGGTTGCGCCTGGGCGTCGACCCGCTGGGCGGGGCAGGGGTACGCTACTGGTCGGCCATTGCCAAGCACTACCAGCTGGACCTGGAAGTGGTGAACACCGAGGTCGACCCGACCTTCCGCTTCATGACCGTCGACTGGGACGGCCAGATCCGCATGGACCCTTCCTCGCCGTATGCCATGCAGGGCCTGATAGGCCTGCGCGAGCGCTTTGACGTGGCCTTCGCCTGCGACCCGGACCACGACCGCCACGGCATCGTCACCCCTGACGGCCTGCTGCAACCCAACAACTACCTCGCCGTGGCCATCGACTACCTGTTCCGCCACCGCCCGCAGTGGCGCAGTGACGCCGCCGTGGGCAAGACCGTGGTCTCCAGCGGCCTGATCGACCGCGTTACCCAACGGCTGGGCCGCGATCTGTATGAGGTGCCGGTGGGCTTCAAGTTCTTCGCCCAGGGCCTGTTCGACGGTTCGCTCGGTTTTGGTGGCGAAGAAAGTGCAGGGGCTTCGTTCCTGCGCCGCGATGGCTCGGTGTGGGCCACCGACAAGGACGGGTTGATCCCGGCCTTGCTGGCCGCCGAAATGAGCGCCCGTACCGGGCGTAACCCGAGCCAGGCTTATGCCGACCTGACCGAGGCGCTGGGCAAGCCGTTCGCCACCCGTGTCGAGGCCAAGGCCGATGCGCGGCAGAAGGCGTTGCTGAGCAAGCTGGCGCCGGAGCAGGTGAAGTCGACAGAGCTGGCCGGTGAGCCGATCGTGCAGATCCTCAGCCACGCCCCAGGCAATGGCCAGGCGATTGGCGGGCTTAAGGTGATGACTGCCAATGGCTGGTTCGCCGCGCGCCCGTCGGGTACTGAAGACATCTACAAGATCTACGCCGAAAGCTTTATCGACGAGGCGCATTTGCAGCGTCTGGTGCAGGAAGCACAAGTGCTGGTCGATGAAGCCATTGCCTGACCGGTAACAAACCGCTTGGTTCTGTGGTGTGATGTAAATTAGAATTAATCTTATTTACTCCGCCGCAGGACCCTCCTCATGATCGACGCCGCGCCGCCACCGGAGCCTGGCCTGCCTGCCCTGTACCGGGAGCATCGCGGCTGGCTTGAAGCCTGGCTGCGCCGGCGTATGGGCAATGCCTGGGATGCCGCCGACCTCAGCCAGGATACTTTTCTGCGCATTCTGGCCAGCGCCCAGCCGCTGGCAGACATACGCGAACCGCGTGCCTACCTGCTGACCGTGGGCAAGCGTTTGCTCAGCAACTTCCACCAGCGACGTAGCCTGGAGCAGGCCTACCTTGATGCCTTGGCGCAGTTGCCCGAGCAACACGTGCCGTCGCCAGAACAGCGCTGGGTACTGCTCGAAACCCTGCAAGCGCTGGATGAATTGCTCGACGGCCTCAAGCCGGCGATACGCAAGGCCTTTCTCTGGAGCCAGCTGGAAGGCTTGGGCTACGCCGAGATTGGCCAGCGCCTGGGCGTTTGTCAGCGCTCGGTGAAACGCTACATGGCGCAGGCTTACGAACATTGCCTGTTGGCCGAGTTGCAATGAGCCCGCACACCCCAGAAACCCGCGAGGCGCTGCGTGCTGCAGCCCGTTGGCTGGCATTGCTGGATTCTGGCGACGCAAGCGAATCTGACCTGCTGCGTCTGGCGCAATGGCGCGCCAGCAGTCACCTGCACGAAGACGCCTGGCAAAAGGCATCGCTGCTGCGAGCGCGGTTTGCCGGGTTGCCCGGCGCATTGGCGATGGCCGCCCTGGATCGTCCGGATGCCGGTCGTCGGGCACTGCTCAAACAAGCCCTGGGTGTGTCGGCGTTGTTGCCGGTGGCCTGGCTGGTGAGCCGTGAGCTGCCGCTGGATGCCTGGACCGCCGACATGCGCACCGCAGTCGGGGAGCGCAGGCAGGCACTGCTGAGCGACGGCACCTTGTTGCAGTTGAACACCGACAGTGCGGTCGATATCGAGCTGGGTGCAGGCCGCGTGGCACTGCTGCGCGGTGAAGTGGCCGTCAGCGTGCCCGCTAACCTGAGCCTCACCTTGCAGGTGCCTTACGGCCGGGTGGTGCTCAGTGAGGGCGAGGCGTGCCTGCGCCTGCTTGATGAGGCCTGCCGGGTGTCGGCGATCAAGGGTTTAGTCAGCCTGCAGCCGTTGCGTGGATCTGCCGTGATGCTACAGGCCGGCCAACAGGCCAGTTTGCAGGCGGCTGGCGTTGGCCCTGTCAAAGCCCTCGACGCATGGCAACTGGGCTGGCGCGAAGGTGCGCTACGGCTGGACGACCGCCCACTGGGCGAGTTGCTGCACGAACTGCGCAGGTATCGCCCCGGCGTACTGCGCTGGGCACCAGAACTGGAGCGCTTGCGTGTTACCGGCACGTTCCGCCTTGACGACACCGACCGGGTGTTGGCCCTGCTCGCCGCCAGCCTGCCGTTGCAAGTGCAGACCCGCACGCGTTATTGGGTGAGCCTGACCGCACGAGAAAATCGAGCATGAGGCTGTCCCCTTTTTTTCACTCGCCGGTCATTACCGGTAGGAGAAAATAAAAGGGGAGCCTTGTTCAATGCCTGCAGTAAAATCCTGCCGCCTGCGCCCACTGGCGCGCGCAGCACATCCATTGTTCGCGATGAGCCTGCTGTTGTGTGCACCCGCATGGGCCGATGAGCCGGCCCGGCGTACGTTCCAGGTGGCGCCAGCCAGCCTGGGTGCCGCCTTGACCCATTTCGCCGACCAGGCCGGTGTCAGCCTTTCGCTCGACCCGGCATTGGTAGAGGGCCGGCAAAGTAACGGCTTGTCCGGTCGTTACAGTGTCGATGAAGGCTTCAGCCAGTTGCTGCGCAGTAGCGGCTTGCAGGCGCTACCGGTGGGTGAGGGGGCCTTCACCCTGATGCCAGCCCCCCAGGCCAGTGGCGCGCTGGAAATCGCCCCCACCAGCATCGTCGGCGGCCTGGCCGCAGGCAACGAAACGCAGCCGTATGCCGGTGGCCAAGTGGCACGCCAGGGCGCGCAAGGCTTGCTCGGTTCGCGCGACTTCATGGAAACCCCGTTCAGCATCACCAGCTACACCAGCGAACTGGTCAAGAACCAGCAGGCGCGCACCTTGGGCGAGCTGATTGCCAGCGACCCTTCGGTGCGTGCTACCAACCCGGCGGGCGGGCGTTTCGAGCAGTTCACCATTCGCGGCTTCAGCCTGTTCAACAGTGATGTGGCCTACAACGGTCTCTATGGCATCTTGCCGACCTATTCGATCGACATGGAAATGGCCGACCGGGTAGACATCATCAAAGGCCCCAGCCAGTTGATCAACGGCATATCGCCGCGCGGCAGCGTGGGCGGCGGTATCAACGTGCAGCCCAAGCGAGCCGCTGACAAGCCGATCACCGAATTCACCGGCAGCTACGCCTCGGCCGGCCAGGCTGGCGGCGCAGTGGACATCGGCCGTCGCTTTGGTGAAGGCCAGCAGTTCGGCGTGCGCTTCAATGGCGTGAAGCAGGCCGGTGATACCGAATGGGACCACCAGCGCGTCGACCGTGAAATGGCGGTGCTGGGCCTGGATTTTCGAGGCGAGCGCCTGCGTCTCTCGGCAGACCTTGGCCACACCGAACGCGACACCGACGCCCCGCAGGAGCGTGTGCTGGTCGGTGCCAATGCCAAGGTGCCCAATGCCAATGACGTACGTCACAACTACGCCCAGGCCTGGAGCAAGGCGCGTACCAACGACACCTTCGGTTCGCTGAACGCCGAGTACGATATCAGCGAATCGCTGCTGGCCTATGGTGCGGTCGGTGCGCGCAAGAGCAACCATGACTTCCTGCGCCATAACGTGTCGATCACCAACGATGCCGGCGACTTCACCGTGCAGCCGCGTGACTTTACCCGGGACGAGTCGGTGCGCACCGCCATGGCCGGTTTACGTCACTGGTTCCATACCGGGCCGGTCAGCCACGAGCTGAACCTGGCCGCCACCTATTACTACATGGACTTCACCAACGGCGGGGCGCGCTATGCCTCGGCGCCGAGCAACCTCTACAACCCGGTGGCCGCACCGACACCCGGTACGCCAACCCGCCTCGACCCCGAGGTCTACACGGAAAACCGCTTCTCCGGCGTGGCCCTGGCCGACACCCTTGGCTTTTTTGACGACCGCCTGCTGTTGACCCTGGGTGCGCGCTGGCAACGGGTGCAGGTGGATGACTGGAGCGACGGCGTCAAAGGCGATACGGGCTATGACGAAGAAAAGGTCTCGCCTTCTGGGGGCGTATTGCTCAAGGTCACCGACCAGCTCTCGTTGTACGCCAACTACATGGAGGGCCTGAGCCAAGGCAAGATCGCCCCATCGACCTCGATCAACGAAGACCAGATCTTCCCGCCGTTCACCAGCCGCCAGATCGAGGTGGGGGCCAAGTACGACCTCGGCCAGGTGGCCTTTACCGCCAGCGCCTTCCGCATTCGCCAGCCGGCCTACGAGACCAACCCCACCTCGCGGGTGTTCGGCCCCAATGGCAAGCGTGACAACCGCGGCATCGAGCTGAGTGTGTTCGGTGAACCGGTGCAGGGCGTGCGGGTGTTGGGTGGGGTGATGTTTATCGACAGCGAGCTGACCGACACCGTCGGCGGTGCCTACGATGGCAACCGTGCGCCGGCCACGCCCGAATACAACGTCAATCTGGGGGCTGAATGGGACGTGCCAGGGGTGAACGGCCTAACCTTCACAGCGCGCGGCATTCACTCAAGTTCCCAGTACCTGGACCAGAACAACAGCAAGCGCATCGATGGCTGGGAGCGTTATGACCTGGGCGCACGTTACGCCTTCAAGGTGGACGCCACCGAGGTTACCTTGCGGGCCAGTGTCGAGAATGTGCTCGATGATCGCTACTGGAGCTCGGCGGGGGCGTCGGATGACAGTGAGCCGGGGTTGACCCTGTCTACGCCGCGGACCTATCTGCTCTCGGCCACGGTCGGCTTTTAAACCGGACCCTTGTATACCTACCCAGCGGGAGCGGGTGCGACCGGGAATCAGGCGACTCGGTGGGGCGGTTGCGTAGATGATCAGCCCGGCGCAAGCGCCCGCCCCAGCTTCTGCGCCTGCCCCTGCAACACCCGCATCAACTGCACCGCTGCATGCGAGGGCGGCTCGAAGCGCGAATAGACGAAGCTGATATCGAAGTGAATCTCATCGGCCAACGGCACCACCGCGAGCCCGCTGTCCTGTGCAACGAACTCGTCGATCACGCTGATGCCCATGCCTTGCTTGACCAACGCCACAGCCTCGTTGGCATTGGTGAACGACAACAGTGATTTCAGCTGTAGCCCGCGGCGCCCGATGTGTTCGGCCAACAGCTTGCCAAACGGCATGTCGGGCCGGAACAGCAGCAACGCATGGCCCTCCAGCTGCTGCAAGGTCAGCGCGGGCTGACCGGCCAAAGGGTGACCCGGCGGCATCACCACCACCATGCGTCCACGCATGAACGCTTGCGAATGCAGGTGGTCGTGCACCACCGGCAGGGCGGCGATCGACAGGTCGACCTTCTTCGACAAGATCTGATTGGGCATTTCGCCCATCAACGAGGTTTGCCACTCGATATTCAGTGACGGTGATTCACGCTTGAGCTGGGCCAGGGCCATCGGGATCACCACCGTGGACAACGATGCACTACACGAGATACGCAACTTGCGCTGGCCGCCAGCGCCCAGCGCGAGGGCGCATTCGTTGACCTGCAACGCTGCCTGGTACACCCGCTCGACCTCGCGAAACAGCACCTGCGCTTCGGCCGTCGGCACCAGGCGGTTGTTGACGCGCTCGAACAGCGGGTAGGCCAGGCGCGCTTCGATGTACTGGATCAGCTTGCTCACCGCCGGCTGCGACACATACAGCAATTTGGCCGCCGCGCTGATCGAGCCCGTCAGCATCACCGCCCTGAACACTTCCATGTGCCGCAGCTTGAACACCATGGGGCTTGCGTCTGCGCCTTCGTTGCCAAGCAGCATGTGTATTACCTTCGGTTATGGTTTTCGCCATCTGGGTATGAGCGTCAAAGCCGGCCACACAGTATCGTGAACCCCAGCCTAATCGCCCTTGCGGCGCACAATAACAAGATCTGCAGACAAGCGCAGTGGCGCTTGACGGGAGTGCTGGGTGAACATATTTGACGAAGCGAAGATCGATTGCCATAACCATTTGTTTGACCCTCCCCGTTTCCCCTATCACCCCGACGCACCCTATGCGCCCTCCGGCCAGGAGGTCGCCACCCAGGCGCAGTTCACCCGGGTGATGGACGCTTACGGCGTGCAACATGCCTTGCTGGTGGGCCCCAACAGCGGCTACCACACCGACAACCGCTGCCTGCTGCATGCCTTGGCCAGCGGGCAGGGGCGGTTCAAGGGGGTGGCGGTGGTCAAGGCGGACATCAACCTTGATGCGCTGGCGGCCTTGCAGGCGCAAGGCGTGGTGGGTATCGCCTTCAACCCCGCGCTGTACGGGGTAGCCAGCCTCAAGGGCGTTGACGGGCTGTTCGGCAAGCTCGCCGAGCTTGGCCTGTTCGCCCAGCTGCAGGTGTGTGACGACCAGTTGCTGGACCTGCACGGCCTGCTGCAAGGCTCGCAGGCTCGTCTGTTGATTGACCATTGCGGCCGCCCGGATGTCGCTGCCGGTGTGCAGCAGGCCGGCTTCCAGGCGTTGCTGCGGCTGGCCGACAGTGGCCGCGCCTGCGTGAAGCTGTCAGGCATGCAGAAGTTTGCCGCAGCGGATGCCTTGTTCGAACAGAGCTGTGCATACGTGCAGGCCCTGCTCGAAGCCTTTGGCGCCCAAGCCTGTGTGTGGGGTTCGGACTGGCCGTTCATTCGCCAGCCCGCGCGGGTGGACTACGGCCCGCTGCTGAAGCTGGCCGAGCGCCTGATGCCAGATGCCCGGCTGCGCCGCACAGTGATGTGGGACACCCCTCGGCGATTGTTCGGGTTTGCCTAGCCCCTCCGTTGTGTGCCCTTCCAACAACAAGCGCGCAATCCTGATGAACACTGAACAGAACACCCGTCCCGGGCGGCATCCTCCATGGCCTGGAGGATCGTCTCGGCTAGCGCCCCAAAAGGCATGTGACCTGCGTCGCTTGCCGGATATTCCTTCTGTCGAAAATGGAGCTGAACAATGAGCCAGTACCTGCAAGGCCAAACCGCTATCGTCACCGGTGGCATGCGTGGCATCGGCCTGGCGATTGCCCGCCGCTTGCATGTCGCCGGCGCCCAGGTGGTGATCTGGGACCTTGCCGTCGATGGCTGGAGCAGTACGGAAAACGGCTTCGAGCCGGTGCTGCGCCAGGCAGTGGATGTGTCGTCGCTGGCCTCGGTGGAGGCGGCTTTTGCCCAGACGCTGGCGCGTTTGGGGCAGGTGCAGATTTTGGTCAACAATGCCGGCATCAACGGCCCGGTGGTGGCGTCTTGGGAGTACCCGCCAGAGGCCTGGGACAAGGTCATCGCCATCGACCTGAACGGTGTGTTCTATTGCTGCCGCACCGCCATCGCGCACATGCGTGAGCGCGGCTACGGGCGCATCGTCAATATCGCCTCCATGGCCGGCAAGGAGGGTGTGCAGTACATCTCGGGCTATTCGGCAGCCAAGGCCGGGGTCATCGCTTTCACCAAGGCGGCAGCCAAGGAGCTGGCGCAGGATGGCGTGCTGCTCAACTGCGTGGCACCGGCGATGGTCGAGACGCCGCTGATGGCCGAGATGACGGCCGAGCATATTGCCGCGAGCAAGGCCAAGATCCCCATGGGGCGCTTCCTCAAGGCCGAGGAGATTGCCAACATGGTCAGCTGGATCGCCGGGCCTGAGTGCAGCTTTACCACTGGCTTTGTGTTTGACCTCAGCGGCGGGAGGGCGACCTACTGAATGGACTGGGTGTGGTACGCCCAATGGCGTTGGAGCTGCGCCGGGTAGCCAGCCACGCGCGAACTGCGGGCGACGTGTCAGCGTGGAACTGTCGTCCGTTGGCGTGCCCGCACCTCAGCGCTTGCACGCTGCGGCACGGGCAACCCAGGCGTGGCTGGACGGCAGGTGGCAGTCACCACCCGCCATTCAGGCCTGCGGTCATTGCTGATCGGGTACCACGGCGATCACGTCGATCTCCATCAGCCACTCGGCCTGGGCCAACCCGGCTACCACCAACCCGGTGGAAATCGGGAACACGCCCTTGAGCCACTTGCCCACCTCCTTGTACACCGGCTCGCGGAAACGCGGGTCGGTGATGTAGGTGGTGGTCTTGACGATGTGCGACAGGTCCGAGCCGGCTTCTTCAAGCAGTTGCTTGACGTTCTTCATCGCCTGTTCGGTTTGTGCGCGCGGGTCACCCAGGCCCACCAGCTTGCCTTCGAAGTCGGTACCGACCTGGCCGCGCACGTAGATGGTATTGCCCGCCCGCACGGCCTGACACAAGTCGTTGTCCAGGGTCTGGTTGGGGTAGGTTTCCTTGGTGTTGAACATGCGGATGCGAGTATGGGTAGGCATCAGTGGGCTCCGAGGGTGCTGACATTGCTGATCTTGGCGGTTTGCTGCTCATCCGCTGCGCGTTGCTCGCGGTCGCGGTAGGCGGTGTAGGTGCGTTGTGTGGCGATGTGGCCGGCGACGTGCTTGGCGTCGTGCCACACCCCCCAGATGAACGATGAACCACGGCGCGACAACCACGGCAGGCCGAGGAAGTACACGCCCGGCTCACGGGCCACACCACGCTGGTGCTGGGGCTTGCCGTTGGCATCGAAGGTGTCTACCTGCAGCCAGCTGAAATCCACGCCGTAACCGGTGGCCCAGATGATGCTGCTGACGCCGGCCTTGGCCAGGTCCAGCTGCTGCAGCGGGTTGCGCATGCACTCCGGGTCGGCCAGGCGCTGGCGGGCTTCGGGCTCTTCCGGCAGGTCCAGGCCGTTGCGTTCGATGTAGGCATCGGCCGCATCCAGCAGGGCCAGGTAGTTTTCGTCTCCTCGGTTGATGTTCTCGACCAGGTTGTCCTGGAAGTGCGCGACGCCGTTTTCGAACGACTGGGTCAGGCCGACCAGGGTCATGCCCTGGTGGGCGAGGGCACGGAAGTCCACGGTGTGGCCTCCACGGGCGCCGCTGACTGCGATGGTCACATGCTCGCGACCGGGCTTGGCAATTTCCGCGTCCCACTCGCCCAGCACGCCCAGCCACCAGCAGAAGTCGCGGTTGCGGTAGGCACGCGGCGGGCGGTCGTGGGCGCCGACCGACAGGTACACCTGGCGTCCGGCGCGCATCAGCTCTTCGGCAATCTGCACGCCGGAAGAGCCGGCACCGACCACCAGTACCGCGCCTTCAGGCAACTGCTCTGGGTTGAAGTAAGCGGCGGAATGAATCTGGTGCAGGTTGCTGTCTTTCGGCGCGATGGCCGGGATCACTGGTTTCTGGAACGGGCCGGTGGCGGCGACTACGCGATTGGCGCGAATCACGCCTTCACTGGTGTCGATGGTGAAGCCAGGGCGGTCGCTGTTACGCACCACGCGCTTCACCTCAATGCCGGTGCGCACGGGCAGGTTGTACTTGCGTACGTACTGCTCGAAGTAGTCGGCCACCTGGTCCTTGCCGGCGAATGCATCGGCGTCGAGGTTGAATTCCAGCCCCGGGAAGCGGTCGTGCCAGGCCGGGCCGTTGGCGACCAACGAGTCCCAGCGGCCGGTACGCCAGGCCTGTGCGATGCGGTTGCGCTCCAGTACCAGGTGCGGCACACCAAGCTTGCTCAGGTGTTCGCTCATGGCCACGCCGGCCTGGCCGGCGCCGACGACGAGGGTGTCGATTTCGAGGTTGTTCAGTGTCATGTCCGAGCCCTTGTTCAGGCGGTTATTGTCAGGTCGGTTTGGAGGACCGCCGTTGCCTGGAGCCAGACTAGGGATGCCGTGGAAATGGCGAAAATAGTATTTAGCTGGTGCTTGCCGATAAAACGGCGAAGGCCTTGAGTTTTCTGGCCTGTGGGGCGGGTTGGCCGGGTGGGTGACGTGGTTTTTCGAGCGGGTGCGAAGGGCGGGCCCCTGAGCATAGTTTTTTCCTGCCTACCCCCTCGGAAAAAGGTCGTTTCGCCCGCCCGAAGGTTCCACTCAGAATGCCGTGTATCGCACAGCACAACAGGAACCATGACATGACGTTCTCCATCATTGGTCGTTGCCAGGAAACCGGCCAGGTCGGTATTGCCATCAGCTCGTCGAGCATCGCCGTGGGTGCCCGTTGCCCCTGGGTGCGTGCCGGTGTGGGCGCAGTCTCGACCCAGAACATCACCCTGCCGGCGCTGGGCCCGCAGATTCTCGATGCCCTGGAGCATGGCCAGTTGCCGCCCGCCGCTGCGCTGGACAGGGTGCTCAGTGCCAATGGCTGGAGCGAGTACCGCCAGGTCACGGTGATCGACAGCCACGGCCAGGTGGCCCTGTTCACCGGGCGGGAAGCACTGGGCACACACCATGCAATGGCCGGCGAACAATGCGCGGCGGCTGGCAACCTGCTGTCCTCGACCCAGGTGATCGAAGCCATGGTGCTGGCCTTCGAGCAGGCCGGCGGCCACCTGGCCGACCGCCTGCTGGCAGCCATGCACGCGGCGATGGCCGCGGGTGGCGAAGCGGGGCCCGTGCACTCGGCGGCGCTGAAGATTGCTGGCGAGCTGACCTGGCCGCTGGTGGACCTGCGCGTCGATTGGGCCGACAGCGACCCGATCGGCGTGCTCGATGACCTGTGGCAAGCCTATCGCCCGCAGATGCAGGATTACGTCACCCGCGCCCTCAACCCGACCGCCGCGCCAAGCTATGGGGTGCCGGGCGATGAGTGAATTTGCCAGTCGCGCACTGCTGGCCCGGCTGATCGGCTTTGCCACGGTGAGCCGCGACTCCAACCTGGCGCTGATCGGTTTTATCCGTGATTACCTGGCCGAGCTGGGGGTGGAGTGCGAGCTGTTCCATAACCCGGAGGGCACCAAGGCCAACCTGTTCGCCACTATAGGCCCCAGGGATGTTGGTGGTGTGGTGCTGTCTGGGCATACCGATGTGGTGCCGGTAGATGGCCAGGCCTGGACGGTCGAGCCGTTTGCCCTGAGTGAGCGTGACGGCCGCCTGTATGGCCGCGGCACGGCCGACATGAAAGGCTTTATCGCCTCGGTGTTGGCTGCTGTGCCCGCGTTTCTCGCGCAGCCGTTGCGCATGCCGGTACACCTGGCGTTTTCCTACGACGAAGAAGTCGGTTGCCTGGGCGTGCGCTCGATGCTGGCTGCCCTCGAAAAGCGCCCGTGTAAACCACGGCTGTGCCTGATCGGTGAACCCACCGAACTCAAACCGGTGCTGGGGCACAAGGGCAAGCTGGCAATGCGTTGCCAGGTACAGGGCGCAGCGTGCCATTCGGCGTACGCGCCGTATGGGGTGAACGCCATCGAGTATGCGGCGAAACTGATTGGCAAGTTGGGTGAAATCGGCGATGCCCTGGCACTGCCGGCTCATCACGACGAGCGCTTCGATCCGCCGTTCTCCACGGTGCAGACCGGCGTGATCAAAGGGGGCAGGGCGCTGAACATCGTGCCGGACGAGTGCGAGTTCGATTTCGAAGTGCGTGCGCTCCCAGGGTTCGAGGCGCAGGCGGTCGCCGACCAGTTGCAAACCTATGCTGAAGCCGAGTTGCTGCCGCGTATGCGCAAGGTCAATACCGCCAGCGCCATTCGCCTGGCGCCGCTGAGTGCCTATCCGGGGCTGGCGACACCGGAAGACAGCGAGGCTGCGCGGTTGGTGGCGCTACTCAGCGGTTCGGATACGTTCGGTACGGTAGCGTTTGGTACCGAAGGTGGCTTGTTCGACCAGGCGGGCATCCCCACCGTGGTGTGCGGCCCTGGCAGCATGGACCAGGGCCACAAGCCGGATGAGTTTGTCAGTGTCGAGCAGTTGCGCGGCTGTGATGCCATGCTGCTGAGGCTGGTGGACTACCTCAAACAGGCTTGAGGGTTGCGCCGGCGGATGGGGCCGCAGTGCGGCCCCGGCGGTTCAGAAGGTCGCCTTGACCTGCAGGCCGACCACGAGTGCGTTGTCGATGTCTTTGCCCGAGAACGCCCCTGGCTCGATGATGTATTGCACATCAGGGCGCAGGTTCAGCCATGGCGTGGCCTGGTAGCCGTAGCTCAGTTCGATCAACTGCTCGGCGCTGTCGATGTCCGGGAACTGCTGGCCCGCGTTGAACGCGGCATCTTCCAGCACATCGCGGCTACGCGGGTTGGGTACGGCGCGGCCGTAACCCAGTGCCACGGTATCCTTTGGGCGGCCTTCGAACGGCTTGTACAGCACCACGCCGGCGCCATACCACTTGGTGAACGGCGAAGCGGCCTTGCTCGACGCCGAGTACTGGCCGAAGGCGTGCAGGCTTCGGCCTGGGGAGGCCTGGTCGTTCCACACCGCCTGGTCGACCAGCAGGTAATGTCCACCCCGGCCGGACACTTCATCATCGCTGCCGATGCGTTTCACATCAGAGCTGTCGTAGTAGTAGCCAAGCTTGTACTCGCCTGGCAGTTCAGCCTGCAGCTTGTATACCAGTTCTACCGGTACCACGGTGCCGGTGGTGTGCTTGGGCCCCAGGTGCCAGGCGCGGCTGGAGTTGCCGTTGCTTTCGGGGTCGACGTTGAACGCCGCCACGCGCAACTGCCAGGCAGGTGACAGGTCGTACTTCACGCGCACGCCGAGGTGGGCGTTGGGGTAGTTGGTCCAGCCACTGCCGCCCGACATGTTCAGCGGGTGGCCGCAGAAGCCGGCGTTCATGAAGTTGCACAGGATACCGCTGTCCAGGCCGCCGAGGTCGTTGCCCATGGCCATGTAGCCGAGCTTGACGTTGAGCGCCGGGGTGAACAGCGTGCGCTCGTAGCTCAGCTCGGTCAGGCGGGTGTACAGGCCGCCGAAGTTTTCCTGGATTGGCAGGCGGTTGCCTACCAGGTCTTCCGAAGCGCTGTTGCCGCGGCGGTCGTTGATGGTCAGCTGGACCTTGCCGCCGTTGTCCAGGCCGTACAGTTTCGACAGGTCGAACTGCACGCCCAGCTTGACGTTCTGCGAATAGCGCGCCGAACGGTGCAGGCCACCGTGGGCGTTGTAGGCGGTTTCACCGCTGTAGTCGCCGGTGATCTTGACGCCGTCTTCTTCGAGTTGATGGCGCAGGCCGCCCCAGTCACCGGTCAGGGTGCTGCGGGTCATGAGGTCGTCGTTGGCAAGGGCGGTGGTGCTGGCCAGGGCCAGCAGCAGGGTGGGGGTGATGCGAATTGCGGATGGCATTACAGAATCTCGGATTGTCTTTGAGGGGCATTCGCGGGCAAGCCCGCTCCTACAGGGGCCTTGTAGGAGCGGGCTTGCTCGCGAAGCAGGCGACGCGGTCTTACGGCAGAGCGTAAGAAATCACATAGTCGCCGCGGTCAGTCGACTGGCGGGCGCCGCCAGCGGTGATCACCACGTACTGCTTGCCGGTCTTCGGCGAGACGTAGGTCATCGGGCCGCCCTGGCTGCCCACGGGCAGGCGAGCCTTCCAGATTTCGTTACCGTTGCTGCTGTCGTAGGCGCGCAGGTAGAAGTCCTGGGTACCTGCGATGAACACCAGGCCGCCTTGGGTCGACAGGGTGCCGCCAAGGGTTGGCAGGCCGATCTTGATCGGCAGGTGCATGCGGATACCGAGCGGACCGGTGTCTTCAACGGTGCCGACCGGCACCTGCCAGGCCACCTGGCGGGTCTTCATGTCGATGGCGGTCAGGGTGCCGAACGGCGGTGCCTGGCATGGAATGCCGGCGACCGACAGGAAGCGGTTCTTGTTCACGGCATACGGGGTGCCCTTGAGCGGTACCGCGCCCATGCCAGTGTTCAGTGCTTCGCCACCGGAAGCCGCGCCACCTTTGTTCTGCGACGGGATCATCTGGATCCACAGGCCCAGACGCATGTCGTTGACGAAGATGAAGCCATGTACCGGGTCGGTAGAAATGCTGCCCCAGTTCATGCCACCCAGCGAACCCGGGAAGCTCAGCGACAGGTCGGTACCCGGCGCGGTGTACAGGCCGTCGTAGCGCATCTTCTTGAAGTCGATGCGGCACAGCAACTGGTCATACGGGGTGGCGCCCCACATGTCCGATTCGGTCAGGGTCTGCGCGCCGATCTGCGGCATGCCCACCGACTTGGGCTGGGTAGGGGAGTACGGCTCGTTCGGGATGTTGCTTGGCTTGACCGGTACTTCGTCGACCTGGGTCAGCGGCTTGCCAGTGGCGCGGTCGAGCACGTAGATCTGCCCGGCCTTGGTGCCGATCACCACCGCAGGTACCGACTGGCCGTCGTCCTTGGTGAAGTCGATCAGGCTTGGCTGCATGGGCAGGTCGAAGTCCCAGAGGTCGTTGTGCACGGTCTGGAACACCCATTTCTGGTTGCCGGTGGTGGCGTCCAGGGCCAGCACCGAAGCGCCGTAAGTGTGGTCCAGTTTGCTGCGCTCAACGCCGTAGATGTCGGTGGAGGACGAGCCCATCGGCAGGAACACGGTGTTCATTGCCGGGTCGTAGGACATCGGTGCCCAGCTGTTCGGGGTGCTGCGCACGTAGGTCTTGTCGCCCTGCGGAGCCTGGCGATCTTCCGGGTTGCCCGGGTCGAAGGCCCAGCGCATTTCACCGGTGATCACGTCAAAACCACGGATCACGCCGCCTGGCATGTCGGTCTGGACGTTGTCGGCAACACGGCCGCCGACCACCACGGTGGTGCCGGCCATCAGCGGTGCCGAGGACAGCTGGTAGTAGGAGTCCGGGACATCACCCAGGCCTGCCTTGAGGTCGACCTGGCCGTTGTTGCCGAAGCCCTGGCAGAACTCGCCGGTGTCGGCGTCGACGGCAATCAGGCGGCCGTCGATGGTGTTGGTCAGCAGGCGACGCTGGCAGTTGGCACCGGCCGCTACGCTAACGCCGGTGATCGGCGAGCTGTTCGGCTGGGTTGGCTGGGCGATGGCTGCAGTGGCGTCGAAGTAGGCCATGCCACGGCAACGCTGCCAGACCTTGGACTGGGCGTTGATTTCGTTCTTCCACAGCTCTTTGCCGGTGTCGGCATCGAGTGCGATCAGGTTGTTGTGCGGGGTGCAGATGAACACCTTGCTGCCGATCTGCAACGGGGTGAGCTGGTCTTCGGCACCGTTGCCGTCACTGATTGCAACGTCGCCGGTTTGGTAGGTCCAGGCCACTTTCAGCTTGTTGACGTTGTCCCGGTTGATCTGGTCAAGCGCGGCGAAGCGGCTGCCACCTTCGGTGTTGCCATAGTGGGCCCAGTCTTTCTGTTCCTTGCCGGTTTCGACCGGGGTCATGCCCGGGCCTTTGCCGGTGGGCGCGACGCTTGGGTGGGCAACGAACATGTTGCCGACCGCGATCACCAGTACCACGGCCATTACCCCGGCTACGCCGTACGCACCGCGCCCGGCGCTGGCGCCGTTGGCACGCGCCAGCAGCGGGTAGACCAGCGCCACGACCATGCCGATTGCGCCGAACATGAACAGGCGCGAGAACAGCGGCCAGAACACCAGGCCCGCATCGATCAGTGCCCAGATGGCAGTACCGACCAGGAACACGGCATACAGCCAGGCACCCGCCTTCTTGCGGCGAGCAATGAGGACACCGGCGATGGCCATGGCCAAGCCGCCGATCAGGAAGTACCAGGAACCGCCCAGACCGGCGAGCTTGACGCCGCCGGCAGCGAGGAGGAGGCCGAGCAGGGCGATGATCACGCCCAGGCCGACCAGGATGAAGTTTGTGGCGCCAGAGGCGCGCGGTGTTTCTTTCATGCCAGGGATCTCAGCAGGTGGAATGCGCGCAGTTTAAGCCCTTAGCTTGCTAATTAACAAGTTGGTACATAATTGAGCGAGGCTGATTGTCGCAGGGCTGAACTTACGAAGATGTGGCCAAAAGTATAGATAAGGTGCAGAAAAACGCATTGAACGAGGCGTTTATGACGCCTCTTCGATTTGTATTCATGCGTTGGTCGTAAGCCCAACCTTGCACGGCGTCGGGACAATTGCGCCTTGTGCACGGGCCGGCATGGCCCCTTCAGGCCGGCCATGGGGTGCTGCTGCTATAGAACACCGCGAGCCAGATGGTGGCCGTGCCGGGCGCGGTCCATTCCACGCGGTGGCGGTCGTGCGGGGGGATGTCCAGACAATCGCCCGGCGCCAGCAGGCGGGTGTGGTGCTCGTGCTCGAAACGCAGGGCGGCAGCACCACTGAGCAACATGATCCACTCGCCTTCGGCCTGGTCGTACCAGAAGCCGGGTGGGCTGGCCTGCCCGCTGGAGACGATACGTTCCACGCGGATGCCAGGGCGGCTGAGCAGTTCGTCGACACGTTCGGCGCTGGCGGGATCGCAGGGCGGCAGGGCGGTCAGCAGGTTGTTCAGGGTCATGGTAAGCCTCCTTGGAAATGGGTGGATTCCACTATGGACGCAATCGCCTTGGCGCGCGCGGCTTGACCCGCCCGGCTGTTTGTAAGAACTTTCCGAGTTTTGGAAGACGGGCTGAACATGGACAAGCTGCTGGCGATGAAAATGTTCGTGGCCACTGTCGATGCCCAAGGCTTTTCTGCTGCCGCGCGCAGGCTAGGACTGGCGACATCGTCGGTGACACGTCTGGTCGATGCCCTGGAAGCGTCGCTGGGCGCCACCTTGCTCAACCGCTCGACGCGCCAGGTCAGCCTGACCGAGGCCGGCGCCCGTTACTACCAGCGGGCACGGGGCATTTTTGAAGCACTGGACGAGGCGGATGCCAGCATCGCCGATCGCGGCGAGGAGCCTGTGGGTGTACTGCGCCTGAGCCTGCCAGTGGAGTTCGGCCGGCGGGTCATCGCCCCGCACCTGGGGCCATTCCTGGCGCAGCACCCGGCGCTGGAACTGGACATCGATCTCAGCGACCGCCTGGACGACTTGCTTGACGGGCGCTATGACCTGTCGATTCGCCTGGGTGACCCTTCGCCCAATGACGAATTGGTGTGCCGCCGGCTCGGCCGTTTTCAGCGTTGGCTGGTGGCCAGCCCGGCTTACCTGGCCGGGCGTGAGCCACTGCAGCATCCCCGGGAGTTGCTTGACCATGCCTGCCTGCGCTTTCGCTATGGGCACAAAGCGCGCCCCTGGCGCCTGACCTGTGGCCAGGACAGCCTGGAACTGGACGTAAGCGGGCCCTTGCGCAGCGCCAATGCCGACATGTTGCGTGAAACGGCACTGGCAGGCAGTGGTATCGCACTGCTGGCTGATTGGCTGGTACGCGAGGATGTGTTGGCAGGGCGCCTGCAACGGGTATTCCCCGACTGGCAGGCCAGTCCTGGCGCAGCCAATAGCAGCATCAACGCCCTGTATATGCCCAACCACCGGGGCTCACGGCGAGTAAACGCATTCATCGACTTTTGCGAAAATTTGCTCATACACGGTCACTAGTGTTGCGCAGTGCGCAAAGCCGCATTGCGCCACCGCGGGATTCTCGGCGCTGACGTCCATGGGTAAGGTGGCCGGCATATACCCAACCCTTGTCGAGGAACTTCGCATGAACCCCTCCCTTGCGACAGCGCAACCGGCAGCCGCCAGCCTGAGTCGGGCTCTGGTAGTGCTGCTGGCGTTCTGCTGCGGCGCGATTGTCGCCAACATCTACTACGCCCAGCCCATCGTCGGGCTGATCGCCCCCGACCTGGGGCTGTCCACCGAGCATGCCAGCCTGATCGTTTCGCTCACGCAGTTGGGCTATGCCTTGGGCCTGTTATTGCTGGTACCGCTGGCCGACCTGCTGGAAAACCGCCGCCTGATGGTGGCCACCGCGGTCCTGGCCTGCGTCAGCCTGCTGCTGGCGGGCACCAGCAGCAGTGGCCAGGGGCAGCTGTTCCTGGGTTACGCACTGCTGATCGGCTTCAGTTCGGTGTCGGTGCAGATGCTCATCCCGCTGGCGGCGCACCTGGCGCCGGAGCAGCAGCGTGGACGTGTGGTCGGTAACATCATGGGCGGCTTGCTGCTGGGCATCCTGCTGGCGCGACCGCTGTCGAGCCTGGTGGCCGACCACTTCGGCTGGCGTGCGGTGTTCATTGGCGCCGCCGGGGTAATGCTGGCGATCATCCTGTTGCTGTCATTGACCTTGCCGCAGCGGCGGCCCGAGCACAAAGCCAGCTATGCCAGGCTGATGCTGTCGCTGCTCACACTGCTGCGTCGTTATCCGCTGTTGCGCCAGCGTTCGTTGTACCAGGCATTGATGTTTGCAGCGTTCAGCCTTTACTGGACGGCGGTGCCGATGGCGCTTGCCGGGGAGCATGGCCTGTCACAAAGCCAGATCGCCGTGTTCGCCCTTGTCGGCGCGGTGGGTGCCGTTGCTGCGCCCATGGCCGGCCGCCTGGCCGATGCCGGGCATGCCCGGGCCGGCTCGCTGCTGGCGCTGTTGCTGGCGCCGGCGGCCTTGTTGCTGGGGCTGACAGTGCCGGGTTACAGCGTGATTGGCCTGGGCCTTACCGGCGTGTTGCTGGACTTTGCGGTGCAGATGAACATGGTCATCGGCCAGCGTGAAGTGTACGCACTGGACCCGGCCAGCCGCGGGCGGCTGAATGCGGTGTACATGACCAGCATCTTCCTCGGCGGGGCGCTGGGGTCGGCGGTGGCCAGTGCGCTGTTCAGCCAGTTTGGCTGGCATGGCGTGGCACTGGTGGGGGCGGGGTTGCCGGGTGTGGCGCTGGTTGTGTTCCTACTCAAAGCACGCCGGGGTTGAACCGTTACGCGGTGCAGGGCACGGGCTTCGCCCGTGTTCGCGGGCCCGCTATCGGCCAAGCGGCAGCGCCAGGCCAATCAAGGCAAACAGGCTCCCGCAGCAACGATTGAAACCTTTGCCACCCTTGGCCAGCCATGGCCGAATGCGAAACGCCAGGCGCGCCAGCAGGTATTCGACCAGAAACTCGACGCTGGCAAAGGTCGCGGCCATCACCGCAAATTGCAGCACCAGCCCTCGCTGTGGGTCGATGAACTGCGGCAGGAAGGCACCATAGAACAGCAGCACCTTGGGGTTCGCCATGGCCGAAAGCAGGCCCTGGCGAAACAGCCCGGCATTGCCCAGCCGCGCGCTGTGCGCGGTCAGTTCCAGCTGCAGGCCTGGACTGCGCCATAGTTGAATGCCCAGCCAGATCAAATAAGCCCCACCCACCCACTTCAGGACGCTCAGCACTGCCGCCGAGGTCTGCAGCAGTGCGCTGAGGCCGAACATGGTCAAGGCGATGAGGGCGCTGAAACCCAAGACCCCGCCCACGATGGTGAACAGCGTTCGCCGTGCGCCATAGAGCGCGCCATGGGTCAACGCCAACAGGCTGTTGGGCCCCGGGGTCAGCGAAAGGCCGATGCTGGCCAGCAGGTAGATGAGCCAGGTGTCCAGTGCCATGTTGAAAACTGCCTTGTTCGAGAGAGGGCGACAGTCTATGGCGCAACGCTCACGCTGAAAGAGTATTATCTGGTCATAAAAGAGTCTTTTCTGGACGTGGTTTCATGCCGCCCGACATCCGCTTGCTGATCCTGCCATTACCGGATTTTGCCTTGCTGCCGTTTGGCGCCTTTCTCGACAAATTGCGCTTCAGCGCCGACGACGAGGACTACAGCCAACAACGCTATTGCAGCTGGACGGTGGCGGGGCTCAGCCTCGAGCCGGTACCGTCGAGCAGTGGCGCGGTGCTGCAGGTCGAGGCCATTGCCGATCAGCTCGACCTTGACCTATTCGACTACCTGGTGGTGTTCGGCGGTCGCAGTGCCATGGCCACCGCGGCGCTGGCGCCACGTTACCAGGCGTTGCTCAGGCAGGCCGCCAAGGCGGGAGTCAAGCTGGTGGGGGTCGACAATGGCGCCTTTCTGCTGGCTGCCTGCGGCCTGTTGCAGGGGCACAAGGTGGTGGTGCACTGGCGTCACGAAGCCGAGTTTCGTGCTGCGTTTCCGCAGTTGCAGCTGCTGCGCGAGCAGTTGTACTGCATCGATGGCAACCGCATCACGTGCGCCGGTGGCACTGCCGCCATAGACCTGGCCGTTGCACTACTGTCACGCGCTTGCGGGCGAACCCGTGCGCTCAAAGGGCTGGCTGACATGCTGGTGGACGAGACCCGCGACAGCCGTCACGCCTTGCGCTCGCTGGAGCTGGGTGCTGGTCAGGGGCGCCAGGTGCAACGGGCGCAAGCACTGATGCGTCATCACCTGGGCACACCGTTGGCCGTGGAGCAACTGGCCGCAGAGCTGGGCATCAGCAGGCGTCAACTGGACCGGCAGTTCCAGGCCAGCCACGGTATGAGCACCAAGGCCTGGTGGCTGGAGATGCGCTTGCAGCAGGCGCGCTGGCGTTTGCTCAACTCCAGCCACAGCCTGGCGCAGATTGCCGATGAGGTGGGCCTGGGTGATGCCAGCTACCTTGGCAAGTGCGTGCGGCGTCGGTTTGGGTGTACGGCCCTGCAGTTGCGTGCAGGTCATTACCCGCTCACGTGATCTATTGCGGCGTCCCGAACAACCCTGTCCAGTAGATCCCTGCATCGCTCTTGGGGTCTATCGCATAGGCAGCGCCCAATTCACGGAAGTCCGGATTCATCAGCGTGGCGCAGTGCCCCGGGCTGTCCAGCCAGCCGTTGACGACCTTTTGCGCGGTGTCACGCCCGGCGGTGATATTTTCGCCGATCTGCTGGTACAGGTACCCGGCCAGTTCCGCCCGGTCACCGGGTGTGCGGCCATCTTTGTCGATGTGGTCGAAGAAGTTCTGGTTGGCCATGGCCCGTGTGTGGTTGGCGGCGACCCCGGCCAGCACTGTGCTCCAGCTCAGTGGCGGGGCGGCGGCAAACGGCTGGCCGCCGCATTGCCGTGGCACCTTGCGCGCGGCGTTGACCTCCTGCAGCACCTTCTGTCCCTCGGCCTGCCAGTCGCCCAGGCGGCCGCTGAGCAGCGGCCGGGCCAGCACGATGCGCCAGTCGCGGCCCTCCTGGCTGACGCCGATATCGACGAATTGCGGGTCGAGCACCACCTGGCAGAAGCTTTCCTCGATGGCATGCATGGCGGCGCGTGCGTCGCGTGGCCCCGACAGGCTGATGGCCTGGACGCTGACCATGGGGTAGGCGGCGCGGGTCATGGCCTGTTGCAGGTCGCGGGTGCCCTCTGGCGACAGCGCAAGGCGTGTGTCGCTGTTGAGCGGCGGCAGTTCCAACGACGCCTCGCCACCGCAGGGCTGGGCCTTGCTGCGGTAGACATTGATCGAATCGATCAACTGCGCCTCTTCGCCGGTGGCTGCCAGCGCACCGGTCGAAACGACCAGGCCCAGTGACAAGGCGACAACGGATGTCAGGACGCGCATGTGGATCTCCCTATGACTGGCAGCGTCGTGGTGTGCGCTGCTCATCCTACACAAGCCCGGGGCTTTTGGCCCGAGGTCGTGCAAGGCAATGAAAACACCGGCAATCGTTACTGGCGGCAAAAGAGGGAGTAGACCCCAGGCCCGTGGAAAAGTGCGGTCAGGTGCCAGTCATTCGCATCGGGCCGGCGTTGTCAGCCGTTTACGCGTCAATGGGCCAACGCCTGGTTCGGCTTGTAGAACAGGAAGTGGGTGGTCTGCGCGGTCTTGCGATAAGCCTTCGCCCAGTCGGGGCGCACCGTGCGGTCGTGAAAGTACAACGCACCGCCGGTGGGGTCTTTCAACTGCTGGTTCAGCGCCTTGCGTGCGATCTCTTTGGCAACGTCGTAGCGTTGCGGTTCCTCGACCTGGTCCGGGCGCCCGTCACACCACCATGAGAACTGACAGGCCTTGGTCTCCACACCCTGTTTGACTACCGCGCAGATGGTGTCGGGAAAGCCATCGTGGCCCAGGCGGTTGAGCACTACACTGGCCACTGCGGTCATGTCTTTGGCGTCGGCGCCTTTGGCTTCCCAGTAGATGGTACGTGCCAGGCAGGTGATGCTGTCATCCAGCGGCGCCTGGCCAGCCGGGTCCACTGCCTGCGTTTCGCCTGGGGTCAGTTTCTCTGCCTTCCTGGGGGGCGGCGCATCTTCGACGACCTTTTCTTCAAGCACTGCGGCCTTGTCCTCGGCAACGGCGGCTTTGGCTGGATCAGCGGCATACAGGGGGTCTGCGAGCAGGGCCGAGGTCAAGCCGATCAGCATCAAGTGAAGGCGCATGGGCACATTACCAGGCAGTGGGCAGAATTTCAGTCTAGCCAAGCGTAAGCATTAATACCAAAGGCAGGGTGGCGGCCGCAGCCACGGTCTGCAGGGCGATGAGGGTGGCCATCAGTGGCGCATTGCCGCCCATTTGCCGGGCCATGACATAAGATGACGAAGCGGTTGGCAGCGCCTGGAACAACACCGCCACCACCGCTGCCTGGCCACTCAGGCCGAGCAGCCGGCAAACGCCCCAGGTGGTCAGTGGCATGACCAGGAACTTGAACGTCGATGCCGCCATCAGCGGCCGTACCTGCTGGCCGAGGCTGGCGCCGCCCAGGGCAGCGCCGACACACAGCAGGCCCAAAGGCACTGCGGCCTGGCCCAAGGCCTTGGCCGTGGCGTCGATACCGGCCGGCAAGCCCAGCCCCGTGGCCCGTAGCACCAGCCCCCCTGCGCAGCCGACGATCAACGGGTTGGCGAAGATCGCCCGAAGCACTGTGGCGGGCGAACTGTGACGGGCGCTGAAGCGGGCAAACACCAGCACGCAGAGCAGGTTGACCAAGGGCACGATGGCTGCGTTGGCCACCGCCGCCAGGGCAATCCCGGCGCTGCCGTAAATCCCCGCAGCCAGGGTGGCACCGATGTAGTTGTTGAAGCGGATACCGCCCTGAAACACCGAAGTGAAATCGGCTCCATCATGGTTCGCCGCGCCCTGATACAGCACCAGCAACACGGCACCGGCCAGGGTCGAGAGCATCAGTGCGCCGGCCATGCCCAGCACCGGTATGCCATCGAGGTTGGCGGTGGCCAGGCCATGAAGGAACAGCGACGGCAGCAGGACGTAGTAGCTCAGGCGCTCGGCACCAGGCCAGAAGCTTTCGGCAAGAAAACCGCGAAGGCGCAGGAAGGTACCCAGGGCAATCAGCAGGATGATGGGGAGCAGGGTGGTCAGCAGCAAGTGCAGCATGGTGAGCATTCCGTGGTCGGGTACGTGCACAGACTACGGGGGCGGATCGATCTGTAAAAACGTTGTTTTCTTCAGTGACCGTTGAGGAAAAATGCATGTTGGTGGGGGCATATCGCGCCTTGGATCAGCCTGGCTTCAGGCTTCCAGGGCGGTCTTCAACACCGCACTCAAATGCCGCCGCTGGCTTTTTTCATGCTCCAGCAACACCACCCGCCGGGTCAGCTGCGGCTCGCCAAACGGCAGGCAGGTGGCGGGTGGCAAGCGTTGCAGGTCGTCATCCGCCATGGGGATGACCGCCACGCCCAGGCCCATCACCGCCATGCGCGCCAGGGCTTCCTGGCTGTCCAGTTCCATCAGTTCGCTCACCTGCACCTGCTGGCGGCGTAGTTCCTGCTCGATCTGCCGGCCGGCCCAGGCACGCTTGTCGAAGCGCAGGAATGGCTGGCTGGCCAGCAACTGCGGCACGCTATACCCGGCCAGCTCAGGGCTGGCAATGGCCCAGAAACGGTCCTCGAACAGCGGTGTGAAGTCCAGGTTCTGCGGGTAAGGGCTGACCGGTTCGGTGGTGATCGCTGCATCGAGCTCACCGTCTTCCACGCGCCGCGCCAGCTCCGCCGACATGCCCGAGGCCACGCTGATGTGTAGCTGCGGGTGATGGGCCTTTATCCACACCAGCGCCTTGGGCAAACGCCGCGCCAGCACCGTGTGGATCGCCCCCAGGCGCAAACGGCCGCGCAGGCTTGGGCCGCTGGCCAGGGCATCGGCCAGTTCGTCATAGGCAGCCAGAAGGCTTTCGGCGCGGGCCACCGCCAACTGGCCGGCTTCGGTCAGTACCACCTGCCTGCGGCTACGGTCGAACAAGGTCACCTTCAGTTCGTCTTCGAGGGTTTTGATATGCAGGCTGACCGCCGAGGGGGTGAGGCTGAGCAGGTCGGCGGCGCGGGCAAAGGTGCCGTGGCGGGCGATGGTCACCAAGGTGCGCAGGGCTTTCAGGGACATGCGGTTGAGGTCCGGTTCTCAGCTGACAGAGGCGTATTGTCAGGCCCGGCCCTCTCGCAGCACAAGGCTGCTTCCAGGCCTTGCCGATACGGCTCAGCGACTGCTACGCCCATAGGCCTGGCTGATCCGGTCGATCACCATGGCCAGGGCGACAATTGCCAGCCCGGCCTCCATCCCTTGGCCAACATTCAAGGTCTGGATTCCCGCCAGCACATCCTCACCCAACCCACGGGCGCCGATCATCGACGCCACGACCACCATCGACAAGGCCATCATGACCGACTGGTTGAGCCCGGCCATGATGCTTGGCAGCGCCAGGGGCAGGGCAATGCGCCGCAACCGCTGCCAGCGGCTTGCGCCAAGGCCGTGTGCGGCCTGCAACAACGAGGGGTCGATCTGGCTCAGGCCCAGTTCGGTCAACCGCACCAGCGGCGGCAGGGCGTAGATCAGCGTGGCAAACACGGCAGGCACCTTGCCCAGGCCAAACAGCATCAGCACCGGGATCAGGTAAACGAACGCAGGTAGCGTCTGCATCACATCGAGGACCGGCAACAGCAGCCGTCTGGCCAGTGGCCGGGCGGCCAGCAGGATGCCCAGCGGTACACCCACCAGTACGCACAGGCCGGTACTGACCAGCACCAGGGCCAGGGTCTGCAGCAACTTGTCCCAGAGCCCGAGCATACCGATCAAGGCCAGCAGCGCGACCAGCACGGCGCTGCGCAGCAGGCTGCGGCTGGCGTGCCAGGCCAGCAGACCCACCAGCAACAACAACAGCCACCAAGGCAACAGGCGCAACAGGTTCTCCAGGCCGACCAGCAGTTGCAGCAACTGGTCAGACAAACTGCGCAGGTGGTCGCCGTAGTTCAATACCAACCAGTCGACCAGGCGGTTGATGCTGTCGGCAAAGGAAAACTGCAGGGTCTGCGGGAAACCGCTGCTCACAGGCTGGCCTCGACCTTGGCGGCGATGTCCGCCGGCAGCCAGGCTTTCCACACCTCGCGGTTATCGCGAAGGAAGGTCAGGGCGGCTTCGCGCGCGGGCGTGCGTTTTTCGCTCATGACGGCCAGGGCCTTGTTCAGGCGATCGATGGGCAGGTCTACCTGTTCGAACACGCTGACCAGGTCTGGGTAGGTTTCGCGAAAGGCTTTGGACACGCCAATCGACAACTTTGCCGGCAGCGAGCGGCTGCCTTTCGGGTTGGGGTTGGCGGGATCGGTGAGGGTGGCCCAGGCCTGGGCATCGAACGGGGGTTCTTCCAGCCGGATGAGCTTGTAGCGCCCCATCAGCGGGGTCGGGTTCCAGTAGTAGAACAGCACGGGTTTGCCGCGCCGGATTGCCGAACCGATCTCGGCGTCCATCGCGGCGCCGGAGCCACTGCGGAAGTTGTTGTAGAGGCCATCCAGGCCATAGGCCTTGAGCTTTTGGCTGTTGACGGTTTCAGACGTCCAGCCGCTTGGGCTGTTGAGAAAACGCCCTTTACCGGGCGATTCGGGGTCGGAAAATACCTGCGGGTAACGCTTGAGGTCCTCGACACTGTGCAGCTCAGGCGCCACGGGCTTCAGGTTGCGTGCGGCATCGCCCTCGATCACATAGGCCGGTACCCACCAACCTTCTTCTGCATTTTTGACCGTATCGCCCAGTGCGAACACCTGGCCGGCCTGTTCGGCCTTGACCCAGGCAGGGCTGCGCCCGGCCCATTCCTCGGCGATCACTTGCAGGTCATTGCGCGCCAGGGCCACCTCCATGCTGACCGTGCTGCCAGGCAGGGTGTCGGTGCGGTAGCCGTAGCCGCGCTCCACGATCAGGCGCAGGATCTCGGTGGTGAGGGCGCCGCTTTCCCAGCCGATGGCACCAAAATGGATAGGCGCAGGTTGCTCTGCCGATGCGGCGCTGTCGGTGCTGGCCAAACCCACCGTCAACAGCAGGCCGGCCAGCAGCGTTGAAATGCTCTTCATGTAAACCTCGTCGTTCGCCACGCCTTGGCAGTGGGGCAAGTGTAGACGACGAGGTTTTGTCAGTTTCAGGGCCACTGGAGTGGCCCCGTTCGCTTCAGACGCGGAACTGGTCCATCAGCGCTTGCTGCTGGTTGGCCAGGCTGTTCAGCGACTGGCTGACCCGCGCCGACTCGTTGGCCTGGCCAGACAGGGATTCAGTGACATCACGAATGGTCGCCACGTTGCTGTTGATTTCCTCGGCTACCGCGCTTTGCTCCTCGGCGGCAGAGGCGATCTGCAGGTTCATGTCGGTGATCACCGTCACCGCCTGGCCAATGCGCTGCAATGCCGTGACGGCTTGGCCGACCTGCTCCACGCCACCTTGGGCCTGGCGGTGGCTGTGGTCCATGGCGCCGACCACTTCGCGGGTGCCGTTCTGCAGGGCTTCGATGACCTGACGGGTTTCTTCCACCGACTCCTGAGTGCGCTGGGCCAGGTTGCGCACCTCATCGGCGACCACGGCAAAGCCACGGCCGGCCTCTCCGGCGCGGGCAGCTTCGATGGCAGCGTTGAGCGCCAGCAGGTTGGTCTGTTCGGCGATCGAGCGGATCACTTCCAGTACCGAGCCGATCTTCTCGCTGTTCTGCGCCAGGCCTTCTATTTCGGCCATGGTGTCGCTCATGTTGGCAGCCAGGGCTCCGATGCTGCTGGTGGTGCGGTCGATTACCGCCAAGCCCTCGCGGGTGGCCTGGTCGGCATCGCGCGCCGCCTGCGCAGCCTGGGCGGCGCTGCGGGCAACGTCCTGGGCGGTGGCGCTCATTTCATGCGAGGCGGTGGCCACCTGGTCGACCTGGCGGTACTGCTGTTCCATGCCGGCGCTGGTTTCAGTGGCAATCGCCGAGGACTGGTCGGCCGTGCCTCGAGCGGCCTGCACCGAGCGTTTGACCTCGGCAATGGTTGGCTGCAACTTGTCGAGGAAGCGGTTGAACCAGCCGGCCAGTTCGCCCAGTTCGTCCTGTTTCTGGTAGGTCAGGCGACGGGTCAGGTCGCCTTCGCCGCTGGCAATGTCCTTCAGCATGGCTGCCACGCCGAGGATCGGCCGGGTAACGCCGCGGGCCATCAGCCATACCAGCAGCAAGCCAGCAATGGCGGCGGCCAGGCCCAGGCTCAGTTCCAGCAAGGTGCCGCTGGTATTGAGCGCGTCAAGTTCCTGCTTCAGGGTTTCGGCCGGCCCGGTCAGGGCGTTTTCCGGCACATCCAGCAACACGCCCCAGGGCTGGGCGTCCGGGATTGGCCGGAATGCCGCCAGCACCTTCAAGCGCTGCCGGTCGTGGAGGGTGGTCAGCTTGCCCTCGGCCAGCTTGCGCACCAGCTCGGCGCCTTTGGTCGGGTCTACCTGGTCGAAGCGCTGGGCCAGCTTGCTGGCATCGGCGCTGTAGCCGGCCAACAGGCCGACCGGGGTGAGAATGCCGACCGTGGTGCGGCCTTCGTAGAGGCTGCGGCTGGCCTCCTGGCTCAGTGCCTGCAGGCTATTGAGGTTGATGTCGATGGACAGGGTGGCAATGATCTTGCCGTTGACCGCCAGCGGGAACACGATGCTGGTCATCAGCACCTGCTGGCCGTCGATGTCGTAGAAGTAGGGCTCCACCACACACACCTTGCCGGAGGTGCGTGGGCATACCCACCAGGTGTTGGCCGGCTGGCCGCTGGGGCCGATCTCGGTGTTGGCCATGTCATGTTCGGGCAGGGCCATCGAGGTCAGCTGGCCAGCGCGTGGCTGCGACCAGTACAGGGCAAAGCGCCCGGTTTCGTTGCTGCCCAATTCTGCCTTGCCGGCAAACAGGCTGTCCTTGTTGTCCAGGGCATTGGGCTCGAACACCAGTGACAGGCCGAGCAGGTCGGGGTTGGCTTGCAGTGCGGCGCGCACCTGGCGGGTCATGTCCTCGCGCAGGTCGAAGGCATCGAGAAAGCGCTTTTCGGCCTGCTCGCGCAGGAACAGCACCTGACGGGCGAAGCCGGCGCCGTACTGGTAGGCATCCATGAACTGGCGGCGAATGTTCAACGCTTGCACTTCACCTTGTGACTCGATACGCGACTGCGCCGCCTCGGTCAGCATCTGCATGCTGCTGGCCTTGACCAGGTCCGAACTGTGATCCATGCGGTACAGCGACAGGCCGACGAGCAAGGTGACGATAGCGGCCAGACAGAGACCGGCGAGCAGGGTGATCTTCCACTGGATGGAAAGTTGTCGCAAAGGCATGGGGGCGGATCCCTTTTTGGCAATAAGGGTTATGGCTGTATCTGCGATGGGGCCGGGAGGTGTCAAAGCGCTCCCGCCAGGCACCTCGCTGCCTCCCACAATATCGGCCCCTGCCGTTTTTTCTTTATTCAAACATTCAATTTAAATTTGAACGCCACTAACGCGCCGCATCAAGGCGCTTTTGACATCTGCCGCCCACTGCTTCAGAGTTCGCGCTTTTTTCTGTCGTAATGAGGTAAGCCAACCATGAATGCAGTGATCGCCGCGGTCGGCATCATGCTGATACTCAGCCTGTCCCGCGTGCACGTGGTCATCGCCCTGATCATCGGCGCCCTGGCCGGTGGGCTGGTGGGCGGCCTGGGCATCGAAGGCACGCTCAAGGCCTTCAACGGTGGCCTCGGTGGTGGTGCCACGGTGGCTTTGTCCTATGCACTGCTGGGTGCTTTTGCCGTGGCGATTGCCAAGTCTGGCCTGGCGCATGCGCTGGCCGACCGCGCCCTGGGCATGATCGACCGGCGGGGCGACGCCAATGGCGGCAAGCTCAAATGGCTGATGATCGGCCTGATGCTGGCGGTGGCCGTGTCGTCCCAGAACATCCTGCCCATCCACATTGCCTTCATTCCGCTGCTGGTACCCCCTCTGTTGTACGTGCTGACGCGCCTGCGTATCGACCGCCGGCTGATCGCCTGTGTGATCACCTTTGGCCTGATCACCCCGTACATGTTCCTGCCGGTGGGCTTCGGCAACATCTTCCTCAACGAGATCCTGCTGGCCAATGTTGCCCGCGCGGGTGTCGATGTAAGCGGCGTCAACGTCACCCACGCCATGGCCATCCCGGCTGCCGGCATGCTCGTCGGCCTGCTGGTGGCGGTGTTCATCAGCTACCGCAAGAAACGTGACTACGACCTGGCGCGCATCCAGCAGGTGGAGCAGGTGAGCGTGCAGTACAACCCGCTGACCTTGCTGGTGGCCGGGCTGGCGATCGCTGCAGCCTTCATCGTCCAGCTGTTGCTGGACTCGATGATCATCGGTGCCATGGTCGGTTTCCTGATCTTCTCGCTGTCGGGCATCGTCAAGTGGAAAGAGACCGACGACCTGTTCACCGAAGGCATGAAGATGATGGCCATGATCGGCTTCATCATGATTACCGCGTCCGGCTTTGCCGAGGTGATGAAGGCCACCGGTGAGGTTAAGAGCCTGGTGGAAACCTCGGCGCAGTGGATCGACCACAGCAAGGGCATCGGTGCCTTGCTGATGCTGTTGGTAGGCCTTTTGGTGACCATGGGGATCGGCTCGTCGTTCTCCACCGTGCCGATCCTGGCTGCGATCTTCGTGCCGCTGTGCGTGCAACTGGGCTTCGACCCGTTGGCCACGGTGTGCATCATCGGTACTGCCGGTGCGTTGGGCGATGCAGGTTCGCCTGCCTCGGACTCGACCCTGGGCCCGACCTCGGGCCTGAACGTGGATGGCCAGCACCACCACATCTGGGACACCGTGGTGCCCACCTTCATCCATTACAACCTGCCGTTGATGGCGTTCGGCTGGTTGGCAGCGATGACCTTGTAAGGCGGGGAGGGCGTCAGCCCTTGTCGGGCGGCGGCGAGATGCGATTGAGCACGGTGCTGCCGTCCTTGCTGCGGGTCAGGTAGACCGGCAGGACTTTGGGCAGGTTGTTGACCAGGTGCCCCACTTCACGGGTGTTGTAGATGCCGCTGATGCGAATGCGGCCGGTGCTGGCATCGGCCAGTAGCAGCGGGGCGTCGAGGTAGCGGTTGATCACCGGCAGCGCCTGTTCCAGGCTCAGGTTATCGAGCACCAGCTTGCCGCTGCGCCATGCCAGGCTGTTGCCATAGTCGTCGCTTTGCTCCAGCTGCGGCTCGAAGTCGCCCTTGTGGTAGCTGGCCTGCATGCCAGGGCCAAGGCGGTAGCCACCGGCATTGCCCTCACTGGACACCAGCACTGAACCTTCCACCAGGGTGACCTTCACCTGGTCCTGGTACTTCCACACGTTGAACTGGGTGCCGGTGACCCGGGTCTGGCCACTGCCGGCACGCACGATGAACGGGTGGCTGCTGTCGTGTCGCACCTTGAAGAACGCCTCGCCGCGCTTGAGCGTGACCTGGCGTTGGTCCTTGTAGTTGAGGAAGGTGAGTTCGGTGTGGAGGTTGAGCTGTACCGTGCTGCCGTCGCTGAGCTCCACGGTCTGCATGCGGTCACCGGCTTCGAAGTGCTGGTAGTGGTTGGGCAACCAGCCCTGTTCCCACCCCATCCAGCCGGCCAGCGGCAGCACTGCCAGGGCGATGGCCGCAGCAGACGCCAGCGGCCGCCAGTTGCGAGGGCGGGCGGCGTGTCTGGCGGGTGGGTTGAAGTCGATGACGGTGGCGCTGCGCGGCAGCAGGTCGGCTGTTTGCCAGATTTCCAGCATCGCCTGATATTCTTCGTCATGCCGCGGGTCGGCCGCCAACCAGTCAGCGAATGCTTCACGCTCGGCCTGCGTGCAATCTTCGGCGTGAAGGCGCATGCACCAATGCGCTGCGGCGTCGGTGATGGCATCGTCTGGGTTGGGATTGAGGCGGTCGTGGTTCATTGCGGCTCCGGGTTTTGCGCATTCTACCCTTGCGGGAGGGCTCCCGAGAACCAATGTAATGGCGAATGACTATCAGTTGTGCCGGTTTTTCGTCGGATTAGCCACGGTTTTTCAGTGTTTGAGAACCCTTCGCGGGCAAAAGACGATGCCTGCAATGGCCTCCGGTGCAGCCTGGTGCTGCGAAGATGTCAGTGTTTGCAGGTACCGGCCTCTTCGCAGCACACGGCTGCCCTTGCAACAAGCGCGTCGGCGACCCACCGGTCAGAACTGTGTGGCCTCTAGCCCATAAAGGCTGCCACTACCGGCCCGAATGCTCGCCTCCAGCCCCAACCCCCGCGGCAAGACCCGCTGGAAATAGAACGCCGCACAGGCAAGCTTCGCGCCATGAAACGCGTCGTCCTCATCACGTTTGGCCAGCGCCACCGCCGCCATCCGCGCCCACATGTACGCATAGGCCGTCAGCCCGAACAGCTGCAGGTACTCAACCGCTACCGCGCTGACCAGGTTGGCATCCTCGCCAGCCTGCGCCCGCAGCCAGCTGCTGGTGGCCTCCAGCCGCGCCAGGCTCGCCTGCAGGGCCTCGCGGTGCAAGGGCGCATCCACACTGAAGGCGCGCACTTCGCTGGCAAAGCTGGCCAACGCCTGGCCACCGTCGGCCAGCACCTTGCGCCCCAGCAGATCAAGGGCCTGGATGCCGTTGGTGCCTTCATAGATCTGTGCAATGCGCACGTCTCGCACCCGTTGCTCCTGGCCCCATTCGCGGATGTAGCCATGACCGCCGTACACCTGCTGGCCAAGCACGCAGCTTTCCAGGCCGTTATCAGTGAAGAATGCCTTGGCCACCGGTGTCAGCAGTGCCACCAGGCGCTGGGCATGCTCGCGCTCGCCAGCGTCTTCGGCATAGCGTGCCACGTCCAGTTGCTGGCCAACGTAGACGGCGAACGCCCGACCTGCTTCGGTGAGGGTGCGCATGGTCAGCAGCATGCGCCGGACATCACCATGGTGGATGATCGGGTCGGCCGCCTTGTCGAGTGCCTGCGGGCCAGTCGCTGCGCGGCTCTGCAGGCGCTCGTTGGCATAGCGGGCGGCGCTCTGGTAGGAGGCTTCGGCACATCCGATGCCCTGTATGCCGATGGACAGGCGCTCGTAGTTCATCATGGTGAACATCGCTGCCAGGCCCTTGTTCGGCTCGCCCACCAGGTAACCGATGGCACCGTCAAAGTTCATGACGCAGGTCGCCGAGGCCTTGATGCCCATCTTGTGCTCGATCGAGCCACAATGCACAGCATTGCGCGCGCCCAGGCGGCCATCGGCCTCGACCAGGAATTTGGGCACCAGGAACAGCGATATGCCTTTGGCACCGGCGGGCGCATCCGGCATTTTGGCCAGCACCAGGTGGACGATGTTCTCGGTCAGGTCCTGCTCGCCGCCGGTAATGAAGATCTTGCTGCCACTGATGCGCACGCTGCCATCGGCCTGAGGCTCGGCGCGGGTGCGGATCAGCCCCAGGTCAGTGCCGGCATGGGGTTCGGTCAGGCACATGGTGCCGGCCCAGCGGCCTTCGTACAGCGGTGGCAGGTAAGTGGCCTTGAGCGCTTCGTTGGCGTGGGCATCGATCGCCAGGCAGCTGCCTGCGCTCAATGCCGAATACAGGCTGAAGCTGCAGTCAGCCGCGTAGAGCATCTCTTCGAACAGCACGCCGAGCATCTTTGGCATGCCCATGCCGCCGTATTCCGGGTTGCCGCCCAAGCCGACCCAGCCGCCTTCGCGGTAGGTGTTCCAGGCCTCGCGAAAGCCCTCGGGGGTGGTGACTTGGCCTGCGTCGAAGCACACACCTTGCTCGTCACCGTTGCGGCTGAGCGGGGCGATCAGCTGGCCGGTGACTTTGGATGCTTCCTCGAGAATGGCGTCGGCAGTGTCGGCATCGATGCGTTCGGCCAGGGCGGGCAGTCGGGCCCACAGGCCCGAAGCGTTGAACACGTCATGCAGGACGAAGCGCATGTCGCGCAGGGGGGCGGAATAAGTGGTCATCGGCAGCTCTAGCAATAGTGGGGGAGGGTTGGGCGTGCGCTGAACCTTCAGGCGCAGCCGTGTGCTGCGCCTGAAGGGGAGTGGCTACGGCATCAGAGGGCCTTGGCCCGGTCGCGCAGCACGTACTTCTGGATCTTGCCGGTCGAGGTCTTGGGCAGCTCGCCGAACACTACGGTCTTCGGCACCTTGAACCCGGCCAGGTGCTCGCGGCACCAACTGGTGATGTCGGCTTCACGGGTGTCCTCCCGGCCTGGCTTTAAGGCAACGAAGGCGCACGGGGTCTCGCCCCATTTTTCATCCGGGCGTGCCACCACGGCGGCTTCCAGCACTGCCGGGTGCTTGTACAGGGCGTCTTCGACCTCGATGGTGGAGATGTTCTCGCCACCGGAAATGATGATGTCCTTGAGCCGGTCCTTGATCTCGATATAGCCGTCGGCATGCCACACGGCCAGGTCGCCGGTGTGGAACCAGCCGCCACGGAAGGCTTCGGCGGTGGCTTCAGGGTTCTTCAGGTAGCCCTTCATCACCGTGTTGCCGCGCATGAAGATTTCGCCCAGGGTATCGCCGTCGCGGGGTACTGGCTGAAGGGTTTGCGGGTCGGCGACCATCAGGCCGTCGAGGGTCGGGTAGCGCACGCCTTGGCGAGATTTGATCCGTGCACGCTCTTCCAGCGAAAGCGCATCCCATTCGTCATGCCAGGCACACACGGTCACCGGGCCGTAGACCTCGGTCAGGCCATAGGTGTGGGTGACCTTGATGCCCATTTGCTCCACGGCGCCGATGACCTTGGCCGGTGGTGCGGCGCCGGCGACCATGGCCTGCACCGGGTGCTCGATGGCTGCCTTGGCCGCCTCGGGCATGTTGACCAGTGCGTTGAGCACGATCGGCGCACCGCACAGGTGGCTGACTTTGTGCTCGCGGATCAGGGTCAGGATCTTCTGCGGGTCGACCCGGCGCAGGAACACATGGGTGCCGGCCAGGGCGGTGATGGTCCAGGGGTAGCACCAGCCGTTGCAGTGGAACATCGGCAACGTCCACAGGTACACCGGGCGGTGGCCCATGGCCCAGGTCATCTGGTTGCCCAGTGCGTTCAGGTAGGCGCCGCGGTGGTGGTAGACAACGCCCTTGGGGTTGCCGGTGGTGCCGGAGGTGTAGTTCAGCGAAATGGCCTGCCACTCGTCATCGGGCCATTCCCAGGCAAATTCCGGGTCGCCTTCGTTGAGCAGGGCCTCATAGTCCAGCTCGCTGACCGCGCGGCCCTCGCCGTACTCCGGGTCATCCACATCAACCACCAGCGGCGGGTGTTCAAGCAGTGCCAGAGCGCCTTCGATGACCGCATGGAACTCGCGGTCGGTGATCAGTACCTTGGCCTCGCCATGCTGCAGCATGAAGGCGATGGCCTCGGCATCCAGGCGCACGTTCAGGGTATTGAGCACGGCACCGGTCATGGGTACGCCGAAGTGCGCCTCGAGCATGGTCGGGGTGTTGGGCAGCATCACTGCCACGGTGTCGCCACGGCCAATGCCACGACCGGCCAGGGCGCTGGCCAGGCGCCGACAGCGTTGGTAGGTTTCTTGCCAGTTGCGGCGGATGGCGCCGTGGATGACGGCGGGGTAGTTGCCGTACACGGCGGCGGTGCGTTCAATGAAGCTCAGCGGGGTGAGGGCGACATGGTTGACGGCAGCGGGCATCAGGCCCTGGGCATAGATCGACATGCGGTAATCCTGTAAGGGAGGCAGACGCAGCCTGTGCACCTGGCCCCCGATGGCTGATTGTTAGCTCTGTTCAGGGTGCAGGGGGCGGACGGTGGGCCGCCCCCTCTGTCGCAGTTTTACGCGAGTCGCTATGGTATTAGGAATATCGACTATAGCAATATAGTAAAACTACTATAAAAACAGGCCGCCTACCGTGGATGACACTGCTTACCCCTTGCTTGGCAAAGACCCGCAACCCAGTCTGTTGCTGGCCAGTGATGCAAGCCCGCTGGCACTCAACCCGGCATTGCAGGCCTGGGTCGCCGAAGGGCCCGAGCTGGCTCGCTGGCTGCCGGCCAATTGCGCCGCCCTGGTGCGTGCCTGTCTGCGTCAGCATCGGGCGATCAGCGATGTCGAAGTGCAGGTCGGCGAACGCATCGTGTTGTGGACGTTCATGCCGGACAACCAGGGCCAGCAGGTGCTGGGGCGCTGCCGCGATGCCAGTGAAGAGCGCCATGGCGCACGCGAAGCCAACCGCGCCCGACGCCTGTATCGGCTGATCATCGAAAACACCACCGACCTGATTTCCCGGCACAGCCCCGATGGCCGCTTTCTCGATGCCTCACCGGCAGCCTACCGCCTGCTCGGCCTGTGGCCCGAGCAGCTGCGTGGCATGCCTGTACATACCCTGCTGCATCCGCGCGAGCGGCGTCAGGTACTGCGTCAGGCCTCAGCCGCACTGGACCAGGACGGCTACCACACGATGACTTGCCGGGTACGCCAGGCAACAGGTGACTACCGTTGGTTCGAAATCGCCAGCCGGGCGATCCGCGAGACCTATACCGGCGCGGTGGTGGAGGTGGTCAGCGTGTCCCGCGACATCACCTTGCGCATCGAAGCGCAGGAAAGCCTGGCGCACAGTGCCCGCCTCGCTACCCTGGGCGAGCTGGCCTCGGGCATCGCCCATGAGATCAATCAGCCACTGGCCGCGGTGGTCAACTATGCCAACGCCAGTCAGCGTTACCTGCAGGGCCTGGAACGTGATCCCCAGGCGCGCGAGCGGGTAGGCCAGGGCCTGCAGCGTATCAGCGAGCAGGCCACCCATGCCGCCGAAGTGATCCGCCGTCTGCGTGCCTTCCTGCGCAAGGGGCCGCGCCGCCTGCAGGCACTGGACGTGGCCGAGCTGGCCGGCGAAGCCATGCGCCTGTGCGCCTGGGAAGCCGCGCGGGACCAGGTGCAGGTGGAGCTTCGCATGAGCGCTCAACTGCCCTTGGTGTATGCCGACCGGGTGCTGCTGGAGCAGGTGCTGCTCAACCTGCTGCGCAATGCCATCGATGCCAATCGCGAGCAGCAGGGGGAGCGGCCGTCACGTATCCTGCTCTGCGCGGCGCGCGATGGCGATGGGGTGCTGGTCGAGGTAGCTGACCAGGGCCCGGGCGTGGCACCCGAGCGGCTGGATGAAATCTTCACGCCCTTTACCACCAGCAAGGCCGACGGCCTGGGCTTGGGCTTGAGCATGAGCCGCAGCCTGATCGAAGGCTTCGGTGGCAGCCTGTGGGCGCGGGCGGGTGACAACGGCGGTCTGGTACTGTGCTGCCGGCTGGCGGTCAGCAGGGAATAAGGGGAGGCAGTGTTGCAAGCAAAAGTGTATGTGGTCGATGACGACCAGGGTATGCGCGACTCTACGGTCTGGCTGCTGCAGTCGGTGGGCCTGCAAGCCTTGCCGTTTGCCAGCGGGCAAGCGTTTCTCGACGCCTGCGTCGATGATGGGCCCGCCTGTGTGCTGTTGGATGTGCGCATGCCGGGGCTGGGCGGGCTGGCTGTGCAGCAGGCGATGCGCGAGCGTGGCCTGATGGTGCCGGTGATCTTCGTCAGCGGTCATGCCGATGTGCCGATCGTGGTGCGGGCGTTCAAGGCCGGCGCCTGCGACTTCATCGAAAAACCCTACAACGATCAGTTGCTGCTCGACAGCGTTCAAGCTGCGCTGGAGCACGCCGGGCTGGCGCGACAGGGCGATCAGGCACTGGCCTTGGTGCAGGCGCGCATCGACGGCCTGACGCCGCGTGAGCGAGACGTCTTCGTACCGTTGGCCCAAGGGTTGAACAACCGCGAGATTGCCGAGCAGTTGGGCATCAGCGTCAAGACCGTGGACCTGTACCGAGGCCGGGTGATGAAGCGGTTGCAGGCGGGCAGCCTGGCAGAGCTGGTGGGAATGGCGATTGCTTGCGGGGCGGTGGAGGCGCTGGGCCTGCGAGCACGTTAACCGCCCTTACGCAGGCCCTGGCAGGGGCGGCCTTGTGTGTCGCGATGGGCCGCAGGGCGCGCCTGCGGGGGCGGTGTGACCGGCAGAAAACACGAATATTTAATAGCTGCCTAATGAAGGCTTTGACATTAACTGCCTAAGCAGTAATATTTCTACACACTTAACTGAGCAGTCAACGATGGCCCATTTCTCCCCCGAAAACTTTCAGACCTGCGCCATCGGCATGTTGCTGGGCCGCGCAGCGATCCTCAAAGACCGCATTCTTGACTGGCACCTGGAGTCAGAGGGCGTCACCGCCGCGCAGTTCAAAGTGCTGATCATCGTCACCCAGTACCAGGTGGATACCCCGGCCGAACTGTGCCGTTACCTGGGCCTGGACAGCGGTTCGATGACCCGCATGCTCGACCGCCTCGAGCAGAAGGAGCTGATCGTGCGCAACCGCTGCGCCGACGACCGTCGCCAGGTGCGCCTGGCACTCACCGCCGACGGCCAGCGCCTGGCCAACCGCCTGCCGGAAATCGGCGCCGCCGCCATGAACGAGTTGTGCGGCGTGCTGGCACCTGAGGAGCTCAAGACCCTGGAAGGCCTGCTGGCCAAGGTGCTGCTCAGTGCTGGCGACCCGTTGACGATCCGCCGCTTCGGCGACCGTTGAACCCTGTAACGAATTATCCAAGGTATTGTCATGGCCACTCCCACAGACACCCCGACTCCCTCCGTCGCGCCTGAGCCGTCGCGCAAGCGCAAGGCTTGGCTGCTTGGCCTGCTGTTGCTGCTGATCCTTGCCGGGGTCGGCACCTGGGCCTGGTACAGCATTGTCGGGCGTTGGCACGAAAGCACCGACGATGCCTACGTCAACGGCAACGTGGTGGAAATCACCCCGCTGGTCGCTGGCACCGTTACCAGCATCGGGGCCGATGACGGCGACCTGGTCCATGCCGGCCAGATATTGCTGCAATTCGACCCGGCCGACAGCGAAGTGGCCTTGCAGTCCGCCGAAGCCAAGCTGGCACGCAGCGTGCGGCAGGTCCGTGGGCTGTACAGCAACGTCGACTCGCTGAAGGCTCAACTGGAAACGCGCCAAGCCGAACTGCGCAAGGCGCAGCAGGACTTCAACCGGCGCAAGGTGCTGGCTGACAGCGGTGCGATTGCCGCCGAAGAACTGTCCCATGCCCGCGACGACCTGAGCGTTGCCCAGGCCGCCGTCAACAGCGCGCGGCAACAGCTCAGCACCAGCAGCGCGCTGGTCGACGACACCGTAGTGTCGTCGCACCCCGATGTCATGGCTGCTGCTGCCGACCTGCGTCAGGCCTACCTCGACCACGCCCGCACCACGCTGGTCGCGCCGGTCACCGGCTACGTCGCCAAGCGTACCGTCCAGTTGGGCCAGCGCCTGCAGCCGGGCACCGCGACCATGGCGGTCATCCCGCTGGATCAGGTGTGGATCGATGCCAACTTCAAGGAAACCCAGCTGCGAGAGATGCGCATCGGCCAGCCGGTGGAGATCACCGCTGATGTGTACGGCAGTGAGGTCAAGTACAGCGGCACGGTCGACAGCCTTGGCGCGGGCACCGGCAGCGCCTTTGCCTTGCTGCCGGCGCAGAACGCCACCGGCAACTGGATCAAGATTGTCCAGCGAGTACCCGTGCGCATCCACCTCAGCCCCGACCAGCTCAAGGACCACCCGCTACGTATCGGCCTGTCCACCGTGGTTGAAGTCGACCTGCATGACCAGAGCGGCCCGACCCTGGCCCAGCAGCCACCGCAGAAGGCCAGCTACACCACCCAGGTGTATGACCACCAGCTGATCGAAGCCGACAACCTGATCGCCCGGCTGATTCACGAGAACAGCGCAACCGGCAAGACGGCGCAACGATGAGCAACAACGCCGCTGCCCAGTTCACGCCGCCGAGTCTGCTGCTGACCACCATCGGCCTGTCGCTCGCGACGTTCATGCAGGTGCTGGACACCACCATCGCCAACGTGGCCCTGCCGACCATTTCCGGCAACCTGGGGGTGAGCTACGAGCAAGGCACCTGGGTCATCACCTCGTTCGCGGTGAGCAACGCTATTGCCTTGCCGCTGACCGGCTGGCTGAGCCGGCGCTTTGGTGAAGTGAAACTGTTCATCTGGGCCACGCTGCTGTTCGTGCTGGCTTCGTTCCTGTGCGGTATCGCCCAGTCGATGCCCGAGCTGGTCGGCTTTCGTGTCTTGCAGGGCGTGGTCGCCGGGCCGCTTTACCCGATGACCCAGACCCTGCTGATTGCTGTCTATCCCCCGGCAAAACGGGGGATGGCACTGGCGCTGCTGGCGATGGTCACGGTGGTGGCGCCGATTGCCGGACCGATTCTTGGGGGCTGGATTACCGATAGCTACAGCTGGCCATGGATCTTCTTCATCAATGTGCCCATCGGCCTGTTCGCTGCTGCCGTGGTGCGCCAGCAGATGCGCACGCGCCCGGTGGTCACCAGCCGCCAGCCGATGGATTACATTGGCCTGCTGACCCTGATTATCGGCGTCGGTGCCTTGCAGGTAGTGCTGGACAAGGGCAACGATCTGGACTGGTTCGAATCGTCGTTCATCATTGTCGGCAGCCTGATTTCGGTGGTGTTCCTGGCGGTGTTCGTGATCTGGGAGCTGACCGACCGGCACCCGGTGGTCAACTTGCGCCTGTTTGTGCATCGCAACTTCCGCATTGGCACCATTGTGCTGGTCGGGGGGTATGCCGGGTTCTTCGGTATCAACCTGATCCTGCCGCAGTGGTTGCAGACGCAGATGGGCTATACCGCGACCTGGGCAGGCCTGGCGGTGGCGCCGATCGGTTTGCTGCCGGTGATCATGTCGCCGTTCGTGGGCAAATATGCGCACCGGTTCGACTTGCGGGTGCTGGCTGGGTTGGCGTTCCTGGCGATTGGCACCAGTTGCTACATGCGTGCCGGTTTCACCAGCGAGGTGGACTTCCAGCACGTGGCCTTGGTGCAGTTGTTCATGGGGATTGGCGTGGCGTTGTTCTTCATGCCGACCTTAAGCATTCTGCTGTCTGACCTGCCGCCGCACCAGATTGCCGACGGTTCGGGGCTGGCAACATTCCTGCGAACCTTGGGCGGGAGTTTTGCGGCTTCGTTGACCACCTGGATCTGGATCCGTCGGGCGGACCAGCACCATGCCTACCTGAGTGAGCACATCAGCCAGTTCGACCCGACGACGCGGCATACCCTTGAGCAGTTGGGCGGGGCCAGCCCGCAGAGTTATGCGCAGTTGGAGCAGATACTCAATGGGCAGGCTTACATGATGTCGACGGTGGATTACTTCACCTTGATGAGCTGGGTGTTTGCCGGGTTGATTCTGCTGGTGTGGTTCGCCAAGCCGCCCTTTACCGCCAAGGCGGGCCCGGCATCGGCGGGGCATTGAGTGCACTCGCACTCGCTCTCGCTCTCGCTTCGGCTTTTGATTTTGCTTCTAAGCGCGCGATAGCCCAGGCGCCGCGGATTGCGACTTCAGGAGGCCGAGCGTAGGGCTTGCGAAGGGAGGTGACGGGCATGGATGCCCGTCAAGCGCTGAGGCCCCATGGATGGGGCCTGCAGCGCGTACTCCCGGGAGCAAGCCCGGAGCGAGGGAACCCCGGAGCGTAGCGCAGGGGCCGGATGATAGGAGC
>NZ_JBAMDI010000037.1:0-87598 GCF_036961695.1 Pseudomonas sp. CGJS7
GACGGTACACCGTGATCTACCAATGCAACCACTGTCATCGCTCAACCTTTGAAACCTTTTGCTCTCAATCTGCCGCTACACGGTGGGCAGCGCCTGGTACATCACCTCAAAGAGGCACGGCGAGCCGTGAAGAGCGCGAAGGCCTCGGATGATGCAAGCAGCTTCAAGCTGCTCGATTGCAAGTAGGTGCAGTTGAAGTGGCTTTAGTGGAGAGGCGCCCGGTATGGTGGAGCGATGGTTACCCGGGCTACAACCGCCACAGCCAACCAATACGCCTTACGCTGACAATCCCCACTAGGTGCGCGATGAACCGATGGGGTCTGCATCAGGGCTAATCATTCTCAGAGGCTGCGCCTTTTCCGAGAGCGGCACTTAGGCTGCTGGAGAGACTAAGCCGAGCTCAGTCAGCGCCCTCAGTCCTTCAGTCTCTACAACCCTGGCGATATCCGAAGGTGCCCATGTGGATATCTCTTTCCTGAGAATTTCGCTCGAGCGAAAAGGCATTGTCGACATCGCATCGAGCATTCCAACTCTCGAGTTTTGATAGCGATCGATGTCGTCTAGCTGCAGAAAATAGCAGTCGGCGTGCTCGGAGAAGATCAGCTTAGCTGATGCACGGAGGCGCAGGTGCTCGCGCAGCAACTCTAGGGCAAAGCCCGAACCCCGTACTGCATCAACAGCGACAATCAGGCGATTCGGGCACAAGGGCAGGTCATGCGGAGCTGCTTCTTTAGGTAGTTCACTCATGACTCATGCTCGCCTCGACCATTCACATTCACCTGATTCATGATTGCCCATGTCCTTTCCATATTTCTCTGTCTACAAAATGAGCAATCTTGTGATCTTTCCCGGCTTGCAGGGTACATGGGATGCCGCTACATCGCCTATCCCCAAAGGGGGCTTAGGGGGACGATGGGAAGACGTGGCGTCTCCGCGCACGGTTGTCCACCTCAAGCCCCCCTCGGCACCATGCCCAAAAGCTGCGGCATCAGCTTCCCCAGGTTTGGTACCGAGCGCTTTTTCGGCGATCATGGCCAGCATCTGAAGAGGCTGGCATCCCGTTGTCGCGACGGGGCATATGGACAAGAGAGGAACCGCGTGGCGTCGAATACTTATGGGGAACAGGTCTGCTACAAGTGTGTTCAGGATGCCTATCTAGCCGGCAAGATCAAGCGTACCGGGAAGCCCGCCGTCTGCCACCTCTGCAGCGGCACTCGAAAATGCATACCGTTGTCCACCGTCGTTTCCCTCGTCGAGGGCATCCTTGATAGCTACGTCATAGAGGGCGAGTATCATCGTAGATGGGCTGATTGGGGCGATAGTCAGGAGGGTGACAGCCTTGACACTTGGGTTAGCGCGATCTTTGGCTGCGACAATGTTGAGCCGATCGTGGAAGCCGTATGTAATGGTCTAGACGGCTACCATATGGACACCAACTACTCCAAGCGAGCTTATAGACTGGATGACATCGGACTCCAGTGGTTCGAGTTCCAGGAGGGGATGAAGCATGGGCAACGATTCTTCAACGATCGCGCCAAGACGTTCTTAGATTGGATTTTCAAAGGTCTGGACAAGTACTCAGCCTCTTCCGACGAACATGCTGTGGTGCGGTTGCTTACACCTCAAGAGTCACCAACCATCTACCGTGCTCGCACCTGTATGACGTCTGAGGAGGTTGGTGGGATCACAGCCAATCCTGCGCGAAATCTAGGGGTTCCTCCGAAAGAGAGAGCCGGAGACGGGAGGATGAACCCAGCTGGCGTTCCGGCATTCTACGGGGCATTTGAACGTAAAACGTGCATCGCTGAATTGCGCCCCCCTGTTGGCGGAACTGTTGTCAGCGGTGAATTCAGGCTGAAGAGGATGGTGAGGGTGCTGGATTTCGGACGCTTCGAGAAGGCAGATCTTGGCCCAGTCCCGAGCTTCTTTGATCCGAAGCATCACGCCAAGACCGGACGCCGGGAGTTCCTTAAGTATCTGCACAATGAGATCACTGTGCCGGTGCTGCCTGGCGCTGAACGTGATTATCTTGTCACCCAGGTGATAGCTGAATACTTGGCAACCTGCTGCAAGCCAAGAATTGATGGAGTGATCTTCAAGTCGGTGCAACAGAGTGCGGGAAGTAACATCGTCCTGTTCTCGCATGTAGCCTGCGCCCCTACGGCTTCCTGGGGACGATTACAGGAGAGCTACGGCATCAAAGGAGTAGAGGAGCCCGGCATCGAATATGTCCGCAACACTTTGGTGTATCACGCGATTCGTGAGGTCAGATACCAGGTGGATGATGAGCCTATGCCGGAAGGGAAGCCGTCCTTCATCTTGGAGACCGATTTCTGACCGGCAACCGTCATCCAGAGGTGAGGACATGTCGAGCGAGAATGCCTGCAACTACTTGTCCATCTCGTCACGCCTCTCCATCATCATGGGCTCTTGATCAAGGAGCTCATCACATGGAAATGACATCACTTAAACTGCTTCACCGCAGCATGATCTCGATCGGCAGTGATATGCAGCAGTTTTTGGTGAAAACAGGAGCAGCGAGTTTCGATTGCCTGTTCTCGACGCGGGACACGCCCTTCGTGCTTACGCTTACCGCCAGAGGGAAGGCCCGGGGCTTCTTCCGTTTCGATGTCCTTGCAGGCTATCGGATTCGAGATTATCTAGGTGATATGTACGGCGATCTCTTAGAGGTTCTCAAGGAGGACGGTGGTAGCGGCCAGCGTCTGATTCCCAAGGAGTTTCTGGCCCAACTGAACGATGCCATTCCCACCCGAGCCACGGAAAGGGCCCATCCCACCCCTTCGGATATCGTGCGCTTGCGACCTGATATCGTCGAGGATAGAGAAAAGCCTTACTTCAATTGCTGGTCATATTGGACGCAAGGTCAGAAACCCAGCGCTGAGAATCAACACAAGACCTTGCTTCTTTTGGGCCCTGATGCCTTACGCCACAGCCTGGAGCGGAGCGCCTCATCACGCTGGAGCGCTACCGACACTGGCGGCTCATGGACTAAAGATATCTCAAAATAACCAGTCGAACTGGTATTCACTGGGCACGTACCTATTGGTGATTGAAAGAATTTCCAATAGGTACCGAGCGCTTTCGCTGGAATCGATAGCCTAGGTGCACTTTCTACAAACAGGTGAACCCGAATGTCCTACACATCCACTGAGGCTGTCGAACACTGCGAAACCCTTCTTCGCGGGATGATGGAAGACCTCCAGGCCAAAAGCATTTGGCCTAATGTCCAGACCATCATCCATAGCATGCTCAAGCGTCGTATCGAGCTGGTTGAGGTGTATGAAGAGGTGTTTACCTCGCTGGCCACAAAGCCACGAGCGCTTTATGTCTTCTGGGATGCTTTCGTCCATGCCGCTGACGGCTGGAATCCTGCGAAGAATCGTGCAGCCCGGCAGGCGCGTGAAGAACTGATAGGAGTCAATGCGCGGATCAGTGAGCTCGCCGATCAACTGGCTACGCTGCTGGAGCGGCGTGATGAGCTTCATAACTACTCAGGCTTCGGCTCCAACACTCATCACCATATCTTGGATATCGTGCACGAAGCGTCGGTGCACAATTACCTCTACGAGAGCTATGTGAAGGAAGACCTGGAGCGCATTCATTACCAGTACGATTTCAAATACTGGCCACCTTTGTGCGATGTGATCAGTGCTATTGGTAGCGATGCAGATGTGGCAGAGGTGACTGCCAACGATCCGGCTACCGAAGCCGCCACAGCGAGCAGGAAGTCGGGCCGCTCAGATTTTGTGAGAGCTTTTCTGGCTCGTATCGATGACAACCGGGTGCGGGAGTGTGGGTTTATACCTAACAGCTTCGCGCTCTCTGACAGCAGCCTGGCGTCGCTTGTGAACTGTGGACTTGATTTGGCTGTGGACGAGCTGGTGGATGCTGATTTCATCAAGCGGTTTCGGCAGCGTCAGCGGCAAGCGAAACAGGCCTGATGGAAGTCCAACCTCATCCGTACAGCATGGGATTTATGAGAAGCGGAGCAGCGCTGGAACGGTCAAGGTATGGGCAGCACTTCACGGTATGGCGAGCTTTACTGCTCATCCCTCCAGCTTCCTGATGAGTCCACCAAACTGCTGAGCCGGCTCCACATAGCGAAGTGCTGATTTCATGTCGCTCCATCCCACGTACTCCATGAGCGTCTTGATGTCCCATCCTGAGCTTGCTGCCCACGTAGCAAACCCGCGTCGGATCGAGTGAGCACTGTAGATCTGGGAGGGTAGGCCACAGCGCTCAAGTGTGTCGCGAAGCAGAGGTATCAGGCTATGGGCTGCAAGCGGTCTCTCGCTGATGTTGCCCCAGCGATCAATACCTCTGAACACACTTCCGCGGGTAAGGCCAGCAGCCTCGATCCAGTTCAGATAAGCCTCGACCGGGCAAAGCTTGCTCAGCGATGGGGTTTTGTACTCGCGCCCGATGTTCTGCCGATCTCCCTTGCTAGACCCCAGGTAAAATCTAATCCCGACGTAGCGCTCAACATGCGTGTTTTCGATCGTTAGCCTGGCAAGTTCATCCCCGCGGAAACCTCTCCAGAACCCGACGGTAAGCAGGGCTGTGTCGCGGCTCGCCCTGAGGAGAGCGGCCATGTTGCCGGTGGCTCTTGCCTGAGCAGCCTCATCCTCAAGATGCGCGACTGCCTTCTCAAGATGTAGCAACGCTAGCGGGGCGGCTTGCTTTTGCTGAACGGGGTGAAGCGCCCTGATGCCTTTGAGCAACTGCCTGACCTTCGGTGCCTTGGTCGGATCTGGGAACCCGTTGCTCTGATGCCAGCTGGCGAGAGCAGCCAGACGCTGCTTAAGGGTACTGAGCGCCAGCTGGTCAGCGTATTCAGCGATGTACCTCACAACTGACTCGGTGGTGGTGGGCAGATAGCCGCCCCATGTCACCTCAAAGTGGGAGAGAGCAGCTGCATAGCTCTTCGAGGTGTTCTCTCGAACGCTCGCCTCCAAGTACTTATCTGCCTTGCTGGCCCGCTCAACCACGTAATCCTCCAATTCCAGCACTCGGTGGCTCTGTTTTGCCGTTTGTATCGGCTTTCGGCTCATTTTACCCACGACCATGGCCTTGACAAGCGATAATCCTCAATTATGTCTTGCGAATAATGAAGGGGTTCAGACCTATAAATTGTGATAATGTGGCACGCAATTACATGAAACGTAAAACAGTACGAAATCGTAGGAGCTGACATGGCTAGAGGCGGCATTAACCTGGCATTGGTGCGCAAGGCGCGAGATGCACTGCTGTCCAGAGGGCAAAACCCTAGCATTGACGCTATACGCATCGAGCTCGGAAATACCGGCTCAAAGACAACAATTCAGCGCTATTTGAAGGAAATTGAGTCGTACGACCCCCGACCATCGGCTTCGCCTTCACGACTAAGTGATGAGCTCACGGAGATGGTGGGCAAGATGCTTGAACGCTTGATGGAGGAGGGGAACGAAGCGTTGGCGCATGAACGAGCCGCATTTGAGCTTGATCGCAAAGCGATGAAAGCTGAGAGCAGTACACTTCAAAACAAGCTTGAGCAATCGCAGTTGGAGATCGCCAAGCTGCAGTCAGCCCTGCAGGCTCAGAACGAAGAATTCAAAATCGTTCAGTCCAGCCTTCAAACTGAGATCACTCGAAACGCTCGGATTAGTCAGAACTGCAGCGACCTTGAGATTCGCGTGCAAGAGAAGGACGCTCAGATCGAATCTCTGGAGGAGAAGCACACGCATGCCAGAGAAGCACTCGAGCACTACCGGATGGCAGTGAAAGAACAGCGCGACCAGGATCTAAACCGTCACGAGACTCAGATCTACCAGATGCAGCAAGAGGTGACCCTTCTCCAGCAGACGCTGATGGTTAAGCAGGAGGAGGCCACCCGAATGATCCGGGACAACGAGCGCTTAATCGCTGAGAACCGCCAGCACGCCAAGGAGACCAACCAACACCGTGATGCGATTGAGCATCTGAGGGGTGACCTGGGCATTGCCAACGCGGCGACTGCGCGAGCAGAAGGTGCCAAAGAGTTGCTCGCACAACAGCTCGAGACCAAGAGCAAAGAGGCTACTGAGGCCCAGCAGGCTGAGACAGCAGCACAGCAAAGGGCAGAGGAACTGAAGGCCCAACTCGCACAGTCTGACGCAGAGCTAGAAGCACTCCGCGCCGCAATTGAAACCAATGATCAGGCAAAAGCCGGTAAGCCCGAAGTCGAGATGTAGCAAAAGAGTACAAATGTACTCCTGCCGTATTTTCAAGCAAACGACTTTATCTGCGCTGCTCCGAAGGGATGATCAACTACGATTTTCTTCCATAGATGAACCGGGCCAGGCAACCGGATGTACCAACCCCGGAGAGACGCGTGTCGAGGAAGAAGCCGGCGCCCTCTGCAATGATGCAGTCATTCCCTTGCATCCCTGCCTGCAGCACCATCGGTTCAGTTTCCGATCTGCGCTGGCGAAGAGGCTTTGCTTACCATGTGAAACTGCTGGCGCTATCATCGATGTACTGATTGCACTCGGATGACTCACCAAATGTTTTACCTGTACGTAGATGGCAGCGATAACGATGCCGTGGAGGCCGAGCTCGTAACTGCGTTCCTTGGTCTCGCCAGCGAGTGGTCTGAACAGGGCGCGTTCCTTGTCAACCAAAAACACGGACGTGACGAGGGCCAATCGGAGAGTGATCTGCCCGGTTGGGACATAGGGCTGAACCTACCCTTGGAAGGCTATGGCATCGGGCAGGCTAACCGCCTGATACGCTTTGCGCAGGAGCTTGCTGTAAGCACAGGCTGTGAGTTCGTATTTGGGGTTTCCAGTGATCACGGGAGTTGCCAGGATCTGGTTTTTCTTGATTCGCACTCTGGGCCGCGCGAGCAAGACATCCTCAACAGTCTGCTCAAGGATCTGAGCAGTTCCCCAGACTGCATAAGCGGTCACTAAGCAAGCTGACACCTAAGCTGGCGACGTGGAATTTGTTCCCCTCGCAGTTTCGCCGCAGCGCTCAATCAGCCGGATGCAAGAGGCAATTTATGGATCGCGAAGGCCCTGGCAACCCAGGCACCTTTGATGCTCTGGCATCACCCAATCAGGAGCAGGTGTTTCCGACGACCGCTTCTGAGCGACTGCAATTGGCGCTCGACGCTGGCGCTATCATCGGCACGTGGGTGTGGGATATTCCAGATAACCGTGTGACCGCTGATGAGCGATTCTCGAGATCTTTCGGTTTGCCGGCGGATAAATGCATGACTGGCATTCCTATCGAAGAAGCGTTCTCCTCCATACACCCTGATGACCGTGATCGAGTCTCTGCTGACATCCAGGAGGCCATGCGTCGTGGTGGCGCTTATCGGTGTGAGTACCGGGTGCGGCAACACAACGGCGACTACAGGTGGGTCGAGGCCAATGGCCGTGCCGAGCTCAATTCGGAAGGCCTTGCTGTGCGCTTTCCTGGAGTGCTCATGGACATCGAGTCACGGCGCACTGCCGAGGCCGAGCGTGACAGAATGTCAGCCTTACTCCGCACTTTTGCCGCGGCAGTACCTGGCGTTGTCTATGCCAAAGACCTGGAAGGAAGACTGCTGGTCGCGAACCATGGAGCCACGCAGCTAATTGGTAAGCCACCTGAGTTTTACCTTGGCAAGACCGACCTGGAAGTTCTGGAAGACAAGGCCCAGGCCCGTCAGATCATGGAAACCGATCAGCGCATCATGCAGAGCGGAAAGGCTGTTCAGATTGAAGAACGCGTCGACATGCCGGATGGCAGCGCCACTTACTGGCTTTCGCTCAAAGCGCCTCTTTGCGACGACTCCGGCCAAGTAATGGGGTTGATCGGCTCGTCTATTGATGTGACCGCGCGAAAAAATGCTGAGTCAGAGCTTTTGGAGCTCAATCGTACGTTGGAAGCACGAATTGAGGAAGCCGTTGCCGAACGGGAAGCTGTGCAAGCAGCGCTCCGCCAATCGCAGAAGATGGAGGCGGTTGGGCAACTGACTGGAGGCATCGCCCACGACTTCAACAACCTGCTGGCTGGGATCACAGGAAGCTTGGATTTGATCAAGCTTCGTATGAAGCAGGGGCGCATTGCTGACGTAGAACGCTACCTGACGGTAGCTCACGGGGCCGCCCAACGAGCGGCATCCCTCACTCACCGACTCTTGGCCTTCTCTCGTCGCCAAACGCTGATGCCTGTTCATACCAATGTGAACAATCTCATCAGCGATATGGAGGAGCTGATTAGTCGAACAGTAGGGCCGACAATCCAGCTCAGAGTAGAGCTGAATGCGACATTGAGTACCTGCCTGGTTGACCCAGCCCAGGTGGAGAATTCACTGCTCAACCTTTGTATCAACGCTCGCGACGCATTGGAACGCGAGGGGTCGATCTCCATTAAGACGTACAACCAAATTCTGGAGCAGGGCTCGGAACTGGATCCTGAGCTGGCGCCTGGAACGTACTTCACAATCTGTGTCGCCGATGACGGAGTCGGCATGAGCACTGAGACGCTTGCACGAGCATTTGAACCTTTCTTCACGACAAAACCTGTCGGAGCGGGCACTGGGCTCGGTCTTTCCATGATCTATGGCTTCGCCAAACAATCGGGAGGCCAGGCTAGGATCGAGTCAGAAGAGGGGTGTGGCGCCCGGGTGTTCCTTCAACTGCCCACCCAGTCGAATGAGGTCGAAGCTGGAGCTCGAGCCGAGCCACTCCCTGAATTGGCAGTGATCTCGTCAGGCGAGACCGTGCTGGTCGTCGATGACGAACCTACAGTCCGTATGTTCGTGAGCGAGGCGCTAGGTAATTGCGGGTACATCGTCATTGAGGCAGCCGATAGCCTTGCTGGCCTTCAATTACTCCGGTCGGATACTCCCATTGATCTACTTGTGACAGATATCGGTCTTCCAGGAGGGATCGACGGGAGGCAAATGGCCGATGCCGGCCGGGGCACCAGGCCTGGTCTTCCGGTCTTGTTCATGACTGGGTACGCGCAGCCGAATGTTTTGGATAACGCCCAGCTGGAGCCCAACACGGCAGTCCTGACTAAACCTTTCGCACTTGAGGCATTGACGATGAGCGTCAATGAGTTGCTCCGCAGGCGCTTGGGTGAGGCTGATTGATACAGTTCATGGTCAAAATGACTCCGGGTGGCAAAGGAGCGTCTCGAAGGCAAGTCTTGCCGCACCAGATTCTGTTTCAGCGTAACGAGCACTCCAAAAGGGAACATGGTCACCGAGATGAACTCTAACCTACATGTCGTTAGGAGGATCCATCATGCAGCCAAAATCCGAAGGACTTGAAGAGCAGGGCCCTAGCGGCGTGCCCTACATCAACGACCCTGAAAAACCTACCTCGCCGCCTTTGAATGACGCCGATGCCACGGACTCAGCGGAGGCCGAGGAAGACATCGAGGACGACGGTGAAGCCATTTAGGCAAGAGGAGAAAGGCAATGGATAGCTACCACCTGAGCCAAACCGCTGATGGCTGGAAACTCAAAAAAGCCGGCGCGGAGAGCGCCTCGAAACTGGACGCGACGAAGCATGAATTGGTGAGCTCGCTGGCCGACTTATTTGATGGCAAAACCGCATCTGTGAAGATTCACAAGGCCGATGGCACCATTGAAGAAGAACGTACCTACCCGCGTTCTGCTGCCCCAAGGCGTTCCAAAGGGTGACACCTATCACCGCTGTTGACCTTGGAATTGAGGTCGGGGATGCGAGCGGTCACGGGTTGTACAAGTGGTTGCTCGCGAGCTTTTTGATCGGGAAGAGGATTCGATCCTCAGTCGCAGTGGAGGCGTATCGGAACCTGGTTGATCGGTACGGCCTGGATACGCCAGAAAAGCTGGCTAGCTGCTCCCATCATGACCTGGTCAGGTATCTGGGTCAGGCGGGCTATGCGCGGTACGACGAATCTACCGCCAGGCGCCTGCACGTTCTTGGGATGAGGCTCTCCGAAGAGCTGCCTCGACAACTTACGATCTTGAGGGCGGGTATTGTGGACGCATCCGCAGTCGAGCAGTGGCTTCTGGGGTTCGAAGGCATAGGCCCAAAGACTGTAGAGATTTTTATGCGGGAGGCCGCTTTCTTGTTCCCCCAGCGGCTACCGAAGCTCTGAAAGCCAGTTCCTGCTAGGTCGGCTCTAAACGACCACGGGGTCAGGAGTTGACCTCAAGCGCTGTGTTCTTTTTCCAGCCCCTCAGGTTCATAAGACAGAGGATTACCTGCAGTACGATCAGGCCCCAGGCCCCTGCGTGCCACCCCACACCGACCACAGGTTGCTGGCTATGAAGCAGCAGAAGCCAAGCTTTCTTCTTCCTGGCCGGCGCGAGCCTATGCACCACGCCGCCAGTACCGTGACAGCCATGGCTCGCCATTCCAAAAGATTGATCCACATCTCCACCGATTGCCCTCCCGCACTACTTTTTGAACAAGCCCGATCCGGTTTCACGGAGCTCGCCAACCAGGTCGCGTTTCGCGCCGAAGGCAAAGATGCTCCCCGGCTATGGGTTCAATCCTCCGAGATCAGTCCAACATTCTTTAGCAACGCAATGTTGGTGGGTTTGACATCGACCTTGAGCATTTCCTGTGGCCAGAACCATTGGCATTCCAAAATTTCACTGGCTGCATGCGGCACCACTGAATCTGGAACTGGCATCTGATACAGGTAGTGCTCTTCCGTCTCGAAAACGTAGTGCTGGACGAATTCCGCGTTCGTGAAGGGCAGGGTGGTTTCCTCCCTGAGCTCTCGCTGGGCTGCCTCAAGGTGATCTTCGCCTGGGTCTATTTTTCCGCCTGGCAGAGACCATTGCGGTGCTTCCTTGCGCACCATCAAGACCTTTCCATCCTGTAGACAAATGACGGTGGAATGGCGTTCTCGGATCTGATTCATCATTTTTCCTCCCATATGAATGGAGGGCCGTTTAAGCCTGCGGAAGTTCATTCGGAGGCCGCTTGTGCTCGTCCTCCCGAGCCACACATCTCGTCATAATCAATAGCCATAATCCGCCCGCCGGGGATTGCGTTACCGCTTCGCTGCGCTATGGTGAGAGCACCCCACAAATAAGACTAAAGTCGTAGGAGGTCGGCATGCGGATTCGCGGTGATGTGTTTTGGAAATGGGCAGATCCAACGCTCCACCACAGGTCTCACGACGAGACACTGGACGACGGCACGACCATGGACATCCAGGTGCGGCTGTCGCGCACTGGCGCTACCCAATTGTTCATCGGTGTGTATGCCGGGACGGGGATGGCACTTCATGAAGAGGCATTTGACTCGCGGCCTGGCGAGTCGATGACCAGGGCATTGGCTTGGGGTGTAGGGCGCGCCAGGTGCCTCGCCACCAATCAAATGCCTGTTGAACGGCGAGTAGCGTAAGAGGCCTACGCAAGCAGTATGGTGGCGGCAACCTACTGGCCGCCTTCTAGATGAGCCCACTCACTGTATGCCCATTTCAATATCTGGGGCAGGCGAGGCAGTTCACGCCTGATTTCGCCCAGAGCATCAGGACTTCGAATCCACTCCGTCAGCCACGCGATCATCATGGGTCGAGTAGTGGGGCAAGTCCCAACCTGCTTTTCAAGCTCGTCGGCTATGTGGTCGAGTAGTTCGAGGTACGCATCCAGCTCGGCAATTTGATTTGCCATGGTGTTCAGCCTCTTCAAGTGCGGACAAGCACTTGCTTCTCCGCTTTTCCCGCTCCCATTTCAGCAAGTGCGCGTCCTCTGCCGACTCCCCATGCCATTGCCCGCGTAGTCGTTTCACCGGGCCGCTTCGCGTAAGCCTCCTCAATTCGGGCCAAACCTGACTGTTCATAGACCCCTAAGAACAGCTGCGTGTCGCCGGTGCGGGAAAGTCTGACCTGGACATCAAGCCGTGCTCCATCTGCCAGTTGCTCTTGGTGAGAATGGTGCTTCAGGGTCGGGTCTGCCCAAGCCCAAAAAACTGCTCCGCGATGTCGCATCCTTGCCTCCTGATTACATCTCCATCAGGACAGCCTAGACCGTTTCGCTTGCGGCACGGGAGCTAATCATTTCAGGACATTCCAAGCCGAAGACCGTCACTACAGTGTGCGGGGTCATCTACTTACTCGAGGTCAGCCGTATCATCCGAGCTGTCGTATCGCAGCCATCCCGCAACCTCTAAGCCTCCGCCTACGCGGTCTTTAGGGTGAGTCCGGCCTTCATAAACAGGCAGCTCGGGGAAGTCAAAGGGGCTCATGCCTTCGACGCAGGCCACGTTGACTCCGTACTGGTCTGGCTTAGAGCGGCGCTGGTGAAAGGTGTAGATGCCACATTTGGAGCAGAAGTAGTGTTTAGCTTCGCGTGTGTTGAACTGATAGAGGGTGAGCGCCTCTTCCCCCTGAGTGACAGTGATGTCACTCAGGTTGGCCGATACCGCCACGGCACCACGCATGCGGCAGAGCGAGCAATTGCACCTACGCGCGGTACGCAAGCCATCGGTCAATCGCAAGGTGAAGCGCACCGCCCCGCAGTGGCAGGCTGCTTGGTGAACAGGGCGATCATCGTTCTTTTCATCAGTCATAGCATTCTCTGATCCAGTCTGAGGAGGCAAAGTGGATTTGGCGAAGAGCCCGGTCTCGGCTAGGTAATTCTAACGAGATAACTGGTTCCTGTCGGTGGCCCAGCAATCAATATCATCCCTCGCTACCTCCTGCGAACTGGGAACTGGGAACGGGTATATGCGGACACAGTGTTGGCCACGACACAAACTGAACGGTGAGATCAGGGTGCTGGTCAGACCGTTAACTGTCACGGAAAAGGACGTTAGCGATGAAAGCGATGACTCGAGTGTTCACTGGCCTCGCCATGGTTGGCGCACTGGCAAGCTCTGCAGCATTGGCTGACCAGCCTGGCGCTGATTGGAAGGTTACCAAAGATCAGGCTGAAGCCACTTTGAAGGGCGCCGGATACACCCAAATCACCAAGATCGAGGCCGATGACGGACATTGGGAAGGGGAAGGCATGAAATCTGACGGCAAGCTGTATGAATTCCAGGTCGACCCACACGATGGCAAGATCATCAAAGACGAATTGGATAACTGATCATCCCTCATGGGGAAAAGCCCGCGCTATCGCGCGGGCTTTTGTTTGAGCCGTGATCAGAAACCTTCCAGGACAATCTTGCCTCGGGCCTTGCCGCTTTCGATCAAGGCGTGGGCACGCTTGAGATTGCCGGCACAAATGCTCCCGAAGTGCTCCCCAACAGTTGTTTTCACAATCCCCTCATCGACCAGCTGCGAAACACGTTCGAGGAGCTGGTGCTGCTTGATCATGTCCTCGGTTTTGTACAACGAGCGGGTGAACATTAGCTCCCAGTGCAGTGACAGCGATTTGCGCTTGAGCGGCATGACATCCAGTTGCGCCGGATCATCGATCAGTGCGAGCTTACCTTGCGGGCGAAGCACCTCCACCAATTGAGGAAGGTAGGTGTCGGTGTGGGTCAGGCTGACCACGTAATCAATCGGGTTCAACTTGAGCTCTTGCAGCTGAAGCGGAATCGACTCAGAGTGATCGATTACATGATGAGCTCCCAGCTCTTTCACCCAAGCTTGAGTCTCAGGCCTTGAGGCCGTGCCTATGACTGTAAGCTGCGTCAGCTTCCTTGCCAGCTGTACCAGGATCGAGCCCACTCCGCCCGCAGCCCCGACCACCAGCAGGCTCTGACCTTTGCCGCCATCTTCTTCTATGGCTAAACGGTCGAACAGCAACTCCCAGGCAGTGATGGACGTGAGGGGCAGGGCGGAGGCACTGGCGTTGTCCACGCTCTTAGGCTTGTGGCCGACGATTCGCTCATCCACCACGTGGAGCTCGCTATAGCTGCCTGGTCGATCAATGGCACCGGCGTAGAACACTTCATCCCCTGGCCTGAACAGGGTTACCTCTGGGCCAGTTTCACGGACGACACCGACAGCATCCCAGCCGAGAACTTGTGGGTGCTCACCACCACGGCTAGCCCGAACTTTGGTATCGACCGGGTTGACGGCAATTGCCCGGACTTCGACAAGCAGGTCACGAGCGCCGATTTTTGGCTCGGGGAGCTCCGCGTCATATAGAGACTGAGCGTCCTGAATAGGTAATCCGGGTTGTGCGTAAACGACAGCCTTCATGGCGCTACCTCTATGAGATTCAAAAGTGGGGATAGGCTATTCGCTTCGATTGACTCTAAAAACAGCCTAAAAGCAGTAAGACTTTCTCGCTTGCAATGAAAATAGCGAGAGGCGCTGATGACTAGACCAAGCGCCCCACAGTCCATCACTTACCGGCAGGTGGGAAGTCGATATCCGTCATCGCCACGTTGTTGAGGTAGTTGGTTAGCGTCAGCAGGGAAACCTGAGCAATCACATCGACGATTTTCGCGTCATCCAGCCCTGCTTCCCGTGCAGCTGCTAGCTGGGCATCGCTGACCTGTCCTCGACTAATTGTCACCGCCCTGGCGAATGCAGCAACGCCATCGAGCGTGCCTGCCCGTGCCGCCAGCAGCGCATCGGCATCCAGCCCTACTTTGCCCCCAAAAAAGCTGTGCGCAGCGATGCAGTAGTCACATCCATTTACTTCAGATGCAGCCAGCGCCGCCACTTCACGCTCGGCGGGGCTGAGGCTGTTCTTGTTCAGCGCTTGGGACAACGCGAGGTATCCGCCCAATGCTGCAGGCGAGTGGGCGAGGGTGGCGAACGCACTCGGGATAAAGCCCAAACCTTTCTCTACACCTCGCAGGGCCGCCTGGGCTGCCGCGGGCGCCTGTTCCAAAGGCAAAGCATTGATACGCGTCATGACTGGACTCCTTCAAAAAAATTTGTACCGGTGTCAGGTCAAGCAACCGGGATCGGGTTCTCGACCACGGACTGATTGAACTGGTTGATCAGCTCATGCTCGTTAGCCCCTTGATTCGCACGCAGCGGCAGCACGCGGTCTACCAAGACTTCGGTCGTAGCAGTTTCGAGCTTGGCCAGCGTTTCTTGGATGAAGTCATCCAACGGCATTGCACGGTCGTCACCGCTTTTGTGGATCAAATCGGTATCGACCCATGGCGGTGCGATTTCCAGTACTTTGACGCTCGTGTCACGTAGGGTGAAGCGCTGCGACAGGGAGTAGGAGTGAATAGCTGCCTTGGTCGCCGAATAAAGTGCGGTGGCTGCCAGTGGTAGATAGGCCAGTACCGAGCTGTTATTGATGATGTAGGCGTCCGGCTGGCGCTTGAGATGCTCAACGAAGGCAGCACTGACTCGTACTGGGCCGAGTAGGTTAGTCTCCAGCAGGCTTATCGCCTGGGCATCGTCATAATCACCGGATGCTGGATTGTCGAACGGCATGATGCCGGCGTTGTTGATGATCACATTCAGCGAGGGGTGGCGCTGGATAACCTCCTGGGCCACCCGTGCAATTTGCTGAGGATCGTTGATATCCAGTCTTACCGTGTCGATGCCAGGGTTCGCATGAGCGATCTCGTCCAGCAGTGCCTGCCGGCGGCCTGCTACGATCACCTTATTGCCACGCTGATGAAAGGCTTCGGCAAGGGCACGGCCAATGCCTGAGGTACCACCCGTGATAAAGATGGTGTTGGCGGTCAGTTTCATGATTGGTGTCCTTCGAGGGTAGTCAGTTGGCGCTGTAACGCGGGGCGAGTTGGCTCGTGGAAAGCTGGCCGAACAGGGCTTGTCGGCTGGCTTCGTAACGCTGAAACGCTTGCAGGTCATGTAACGACGGTAGGGAGATCAATACGTCCCGGTCGAAGTCCTGCAAGGCGCCAGTCACCAGATCCTGGGCCGACATCACGATGCCGGGGTCAAGGTGCTCGAGGGGTAAGCCGCCAATCTTCCAGAGGTCGGTTGCAGTGGCGCCCGGCAGTACCGCCTGGATTTTGATGCCCTTGTCCGCAAGTTCTTTATGCAGAGAGTGGGTAAAGGCGGTGACATACGCCTTGCTGGCGCCGTAAACGCCATTGAGCATCTCTGGCGCGAGGCTCACGACGGACGAAATGTTGATGACCGCGCCATGCTGGCGAGCAACGAACCCTGGGATGGCAGCGTAGGTAAGGCGGGTGAGGGCGGTGACGTTGAGATTGATCATCTCAGCCATGCGCTCCACATCGCTATCCAGCAAGCTGGTATGTGTACCAACACCTGCGTTGTTGACCAGCATTGAGATGCTGGCGTCTTCCTGCAGCTTACGCTCCATCTGGCGCAGGCCCTCGGCATCAGCCAAGTCTGCTGCGAATACCTCCACAGCCTGCTGGGTCTCGGTAGTGAGCCGACCGGCTAAGGCGTTGAGTCGCTCACGGTTGCGTGCAACCAGCACCAGGTCGTAGCCGCGACGTGCAAGCTGCTCTGCATAGATCGAACCGATCCCGGTGGAAGCGCCCGTGATGAGCGCGGTGCCTTTGAATTCCTGCGTCATGGTCATGCTCCAGCGGTTAGGTGTGGAGTCATGATGTGGGAACGTTCTCTTGTCTTAAACGACGCTTATGCTACTTTTTTAGGACATCGCATACTGGAGCTTCAAACCATGCACCGGGTCGGCTACCTCATCACTGAAGGTTTCCAGGTCATGTCACTGGCGACACAAGCTGTATTCGAGTTCGCGAATATCGTTGCCGGTGAAACGGCTTACAAGATCCAGAACTTTTCCATTGAGGGCGGTACCGTGCGGTCGTCTCTCGGGATGTATATGGATACGCTTCCCCTGGGGGCTCCAGGCCTGGCCGACACTTGGATGATTACGGGGACATTGACCCCTCTGACACCGCCAAGTGAAGACGTGTTGGCGAGCGTGCGTGGCTTTGTGGATGGAGCGAGACGCACGGCAGGCCTATGCACGGGCTGCTTCGTGCTGGCGCAGGCAGGCGTACTCGATAACCGGAGGGCAACGACGCATTGGGCCTATGCGAATAAGCTTCGTGAGATGCACCCGAGGATTGAAGTCGAGGAAGACCGTATCTTCATCGTGGATGGGCCAATATGGACGTCTGCAGGTATGACTGCCGCTCTGGACATGGCGCTGGCCATGGTCGAGAAGGATCTGGGCACCGAGATGGCTCGGTCGGTGGCGCGTAAGCTGGTCATGCATCAGCGCCGCTCCGGTGGTCAATCACAGCACTCCGAGCTGCTGTCGCTTTCACCAAAGTCTGACCGTATTCAGATGGCTCTGGATTACGCCCGTAAGCACCTTACCCGTCCAATCAGCGTGGACGAACTTGCTGAGGTCGTTCATCTGAGCCCCAGGCAATTCACGCGCGTATTCACCGCCGAGACGGGGCAATCACCGGCGAAGGCCGTGGAAAGCCTGCGCCTCGAAGCTGCCAGATTGATGATTGAGCAGAGTCGGCACAGCCTGGATGTAGTAGCCCGGGAGACAGGCTTCAGAGATCGCCGGCACCTGCGAGAAGTGTTTATCCGCGGATTTGGTGTACCGCCTCAAGCCGTGCGAAGGGATGCACGGCGGGTCGTATCCGCCTGACTGTGAAATTCCAGCCGCTTTCTATGCAATCACTCAGCCTAACAACTGAGTCAGCGCACGGTAGTCGGGGCAAAGGTGGAAATTCGCATCACCGACAAACCTGGAAAAGTCAGTATCTCCATAGCCCGCTACATGGCAGCCCGCGAGCAGTCCTGCCTTAACACCAGATAGGCTGTCCTCTACAACCAGGCACTTTTCGGCTGGAAGAGCCAAACGCTCCGCCGCATGAAGCATGATTTTAGGGTCAGGCTTCCAGGCTTGCACCTCATATGCGCTGATGATGGCCTTCTCGAAGGCAGGATAAAGGCCAACAGCTTTGAGGCAGGTTTCGATCTTGATGCGAGGCCCATTGGAAGCCACACATGCAGGAATTTTGAGCGCCTTTACAAACTCGATTGCGCCCGGCATGGGCTCCAAGCTCCTTTCAAAGAGAGGGATGCTCCGCGTGCGAAATCCAACCGTGAGAGCCTCGGAAGAAAGCGTAGGGTAGAGGTCACGCAGACCATCTACGAAGAACTGGAATTGGGCACCCCGAAATCGGATGAGTACCTCAGCAGGTGACATCGCAACATCCTGCTCTCCCAGCAACTCACTCAACAGCTGCGCTGCAAGGCGTTCGCTGTCTACCAGGGTGCCGTCGCAGTCGAAAATAATGCCGTGAATCGTCATAGGTATTTCGCTAGCTCCTCTTTGACCAGCTTACCGAGCACCTTTTCTCAAGCGATAAAGAGCTCATCCCAGGCATCGTGCTTCAATAAATGAGATTTTTCATACCTCTGTATCGCCAGTCCTGACCCGCGCTTCCGCTTGCCCGAGCGTATCAACCGAGGCCTGCTCCCGGATGGCATTCTTAGCCTGCAGTTCTAACTCGTCAGGTGCCCGCTCAGAAGCCTCCGTTTCACTCTGTGGGTCGTCAGGGGGTAACACTTGAGCCAGAAGCGCGCTGTGGTCATCCAAGGTGTAAAGAGGAGCGATGCGCAGGAAAACAATCTGAGCGTTCAGTTTCCTAGGTTGTTCCGGTCGCTGAGCGGCCTGCTTGGTACTAATCAGCATACGCCTGATGAGCGCGAAGTAGGTGGGTGTAAACCCATAATCCTCGAGATAGGCGAACCCTTTCAGGCTACGTTCTAGAAATTCTGTGGGGCAATGTGGATGCCGGAATAGAGGCTCCAGAAGATGCGAAATCAGCTCAAGCATCATTGGAAAATTACACCTGCCGGTTACGAACAACTGGCTGATAAATCCGATTACCATGAATGCTGCAGAGTCAAAATCTACAGCAGGTGCCGCGAGGTAAAGCCGCAAGCTTCTGATGCCCATATTCGCGAAGGCTAGACCTTGATCCATCATCGCGATCAGACTCGGAATGTCTACTGAGACGAAGCTGCGGCCTGCTGCAATCAGCTTGATCAGTGCGCAGGAGTATTCAACGCGCCTAAGCACACCAATATCCTGCATCCCTTTGAGCAGCATTTGAGTCGATGCCGAGTGCACACCAAGTGCCAAGGCCAGTTGAAGCATCCGCGCATCCAGAGAGAGCAGACCAGCGTCGTACTCTTTGCACAACATCAGGGACGCATGCTCCTCCACATCAAGTACGTCCCGTAGCCGATCTAGCTCAGGCGTCGGATGGAGTGGGCCATAGCAAGGCACCACGGTGCAAAAACTGGAAATCGCAATATCGATACTGCTTAGGAAAGCTTGCTCGCGAGCGTGATCATCTTCGGTTTCCTCATGGAATCCCAGCTGCCCCTCATGGGTGAACATCGTGCCGCGCTTGCGGAAGGCCGACGACATTTCGATCTTCATGTCGAGCGATCGTCTAGTTGCGGTGCTGACATAGACTGTCGCCAGGTGACCGAGCACATCCAAAAGCCCCAGCATCGCCAGCTGGGTCAGCATCGACAGATCAACTACCCAGGTGGAGCCATTGAGAGAGCAGGGCAGGACGTCGTGACCTGTCCCCACGACAGTAGAGACTTGCAAGGACGGGCCATCCAGAGGCCAACCCCGCACGAGATCAATGATGTCTCGCCCCAAGCGATTCGCAACCAGACCTAGGGTAAGCGGATTTTGCTCATAGAGCTTGAGTATGCTCTCACCTTGGGATTGATGCTGATCGAGATGCTGTAGGAAGACATTGAAATCCATCTCACCATTGGCATCGGTCGGGATTCTCATCGAAACCAAGGTCTTGCTCGGAACGACGGAGTCCCGAACCCGATTATGAGAAAGCTCCATTAGCCGCTGGTGAATCGTCATGATGCGCCTCACCTCTAAAACCTGCGTGCCCATTAGGTAACTGAACGTCACCTTCTCCGATACGCCTAGGCCGATCAGGCCTAACGCAAACTCCGAATCCGGTGCGATAAACTCACCTACGGATGGATAGTGCGTGTCTCTACCATCGATACTGACATGCCGGATTTCCCCATGCTCGTCAGCCAGCTCTACAGATGCTCCGGGCTCAACTACAGCTAGCGTCTGCTTAACCATGCCCATGATCGAGTCCGCTTCTTCAGTCAGCGTCAGCATCACCTTGACGTGGGTCGCTGCCAACTCAACGTCTTCAAGGTTATTTCGCATGGTGTGGGCAATACGAGCGAGTCCTTTTTCTGCTTGGCCATGGCGCATCTCGATGTTGGCCAACAACAGCAGGTCTGTCGGTGAACCTGCAAGTTCCGACGGAATCTCTGAAATGAGTGCGTTCAGGTCGACAACCCCTTCGCATGCGGCAACCCGGATCAACGTGAGCCAGGGGTTAACATCTTGGCGGTGCTCAGAAACGGTTAACTCCGCAATCTCGCGCATGCGAGCCCAGTCACCGGCACTGTTGAACAGAAACAAAGCCTGTTCCCGGGCTTCAGGCGACTGCCGCCAGGCCGTTGGCATAGAGTCGAGTAGATTTCTCGCCTGCGCATGGCGACCCACCAGGATGTAGCAGTGCAGCAAATCAACGTGCAGCGGCGTAAATGACTCGGCTGGGAGCAGCTTTTCGAACAGAAAAATTGCATCTTCATATCGGTGAGCACGAAGCATTGCTCGAGCTGCCATTGCTAGCTCTTGAGGCTCTGTGCACGCTGGCGCTAGCTCTGCGATTCGATCTACATACTGATTCCGAAGTGCGTCATCGTCTTCGTATGCTCGACTGGCGAAGCACAGGTCAATGACGGAGGTACTGGCCGGAGAGAAATCACGCTCGACAAGCTCCTTGCGGACGGTTGCCGCATCTGCTGACTGCAACAGCATCTCCCAACTGAGCCGCCGAAGCATGGCCGATACACGAGTCACAATGTCAGACGGAGTCCGCCTTGCCGCCTCATTACGCGCTACCTGTAGAAGTTCATGACGGGACTGGGCCATGCAGGCATGACCAAAGCGGAGCAAGGACTCATCAGGCAAAGTATCGATCACAGCAGAGAATTGATCGGTTACATCCCTCCAGCGTTGGAGGTCGCACATAGCCTCGACTTCAACCCGAGTCACAGCGGTCGTTATGCTGGCTCCCTTTATTTTGGCTTGCTGAACAAGCTCGAGCGCTTCCGCGGGACGCTGCAGTAACACCATCGCGTAGGCTAGATTAGCGATAACCTCGCTCACTGTCTTAGCGCTTTGCGAAGCCCAGATCGTATTGTCTCGATCATCAAAGCAAGCCATAGCGTCCGACAAGACTGCTACTTGGTGAGCAGATAACGACCTCAGGTTAACTCGCGCCTCATCTTGCGTTGCGAGGCGGATGGCGAAGCGCAGGTAGGACTCAAAGATGAAAAACGTGCAGTCTTGCTTTTCCATCGCTATACGAATGAAGCGAACGGCGCCTTCATCGTCATCCATACCACTGAGAGACGATGCCAGAAGCTGCCATGCGGATGCCTTGTCAGCAAAGATGCTTGGAATTTCGTCCTCGCTCGTCAACCGCTCTCCGGCAAGTAACCGAGCGTTGGTCGTCACAGCCCAGATATGAAAGGACTCAGGGAACCGATCTAGCAATACGCGACCGATATCTACCGCTGCTTGGTACTCCTCTCGCAACATTCGTGCGCGAACCATAGCAGCGGCTATTCGATCATCTGAGTCACAAAGGCTAGCGGCGGTATCGAAGTCCGTCGCTGCGGCTTCGTCAGTGCCTAGGTGCCAGAGGGAGAGTCCACGCAGTAAATACCATCTGGCCTTCTGGTGATCGTCGAAGTCCTTCAAGTCGCTCTCTAAAAGCTCTAATTGCTTCAAGCTGTCTTGGTATAGGTGCTCTCTCTGCCCTTCAGTAATCCGATCCAATTGTCGCGATATGAATGTGTCCGCTGATGATGCAAGGGCCGAAGGCAGATCGTCTGACATGATCAAGCCTTGAGCAGTTGCAGAAACGGAACGCAGTTCACCTAGGTGGCCATCAGTATCTGGAGTCAAGGTGAGGGCAGCTGCCAGCTTGCCGCCGCCACCAGTGAGCCTCAGGCCATTCTCTGCGTGGAAACCCTTCCAAATTGAGCGAGTGTGTTGGAACTCCAGGGCCAGGGCGCCCAGATGACGCTGTGTTGTTGCCTCCGAGATTTCGCCTGCAGAGCTATTGAGTTCTGCGCATGCAGCCTGAAGCGAGGCCCACACATCACCGCTCTGGCGCGAGAAAATCCGCTGGCTAATGAGCTGCTTTTGGTTATCGACTTCTATTGAGCTGTCGGAGTCCAAGTCATGCGGCATGAACTTGAGATGAAGAACGAATGGGTACAGGTCGGCCTTGTCCACCTCGGAGCCAGTCTGGAGCTCCACTGCCCGCTTGATCGCAGCGTACGCTTTACGGTTGCTTTCGTTACTAAATCTCTGAGCATGGACACGCACATACCAGTCATCAGCTGAGGCAGACACCATCGCGTAGCGCACAACCTCTACAGCACCTTGCATTGAGGAGCTGCTTGAAGCGTGATACACGATGAGCAGCTCATCTAGGTTGCGCTGAAACCCTGGCTTTCTGAAGTCTGCCCAGGCGAGTCCAACCGCCTCGTTGAAGATCTTGTTGTCGGTGGGTTTCAGCGAACGCTTCATTTGCAGACGCTGTTTTGCGGTCTGGCCAGTGAGGGGATGCAACAAATCGATTATCAGATCATCTGTGTCATGATCGAAAAGTCGCCCTTGGAAAAGTAGCCGGGTGATGACATAGCCATCCCGTGCACCTGGGCATTGCGAACCAAGACACAGAGCAAGCAGGCGGACTGCTTGGACACGGCGCTCGAATGACCCACCACGATCGCCAGTGGAAACCGGACTCGCTACATTTTTTCGGCCGCCTTTTGCAGCCGCATCACGCGGGGCTAGAGCTACCCTTGCGGGCTTTTTCCTTGGAGCCTTGGCCATACCTGGTTCGCAATCCTGAGGTTCGGGAGTATTTTAACGGGCAGCGCGTGCGGTGCGTAGCCGTTTTGCACCGAGACCGCATGATGATCCCTAGTGACTCAGTCCTTGTTTGCTAATGGGTATGCAAAGATAGTGCTGGCGCTGATCGGAAGCTGGTAAGCATCTGGATGCCAGGCGCCCATGACTGTAGGCATTGTGTTTATGCCGACATTAGGTTTGATCTCACCAGCCGCGGCTGTTCGAGTCCGGCACTGAAGGGTTATTCATCAATCCAAAGCTTTAGGGTGGCGGCTTTCAAATCTGATGTCGTTCGAGCCTACCAACCGCGCTGGCTGCTGCTCGGATTGCTCGACAACCAGTTTCGCGAATTGCATCAGGTCTCGGATTGCTTCAGTTCCGGATCGATTTAGATAGAAGCCTTTGATGCCAATAGCTCGAGGCCCATCTCGATCACAGCGCGGCGAATCACCAATCATCGCTACTTGAGCCGCACCGCCGAACAGGTGGCCAGGCACAACCCCAAGATCATGGCACACGGCGCGGTAGATCGCTGGGTCAGGCTTGGTGACCCCGAGCTCGTAGCTGAACGAATAGGCGTTGAGATCTGGCAGTAGCTTTTTCACTGCCGGCCCGTAGGGTGCAGCGAGGTTGCTGCAGATGGCGGTAGCTACGCCGTGCTCATGGAGGAGGGCAATCGCATCACGTGCATCCTGGGAGACCTCAATCGAGTCGATCTCGCGCTCTAGATCTGACTCAATTGCAGCCATGCGGGACGGTGCAACCTGGATGCCGAGCAGGTCAGCAGCATCTCGAATCCCAGCGTTGAGGGTCATCAGTCTGTGGACATCCACTGAGCAGGGGCGACGGCCATGCTTGGCACCTTCACGTAGCAACTGGCGAAATGGATTTGTGTGCGTACCGATTCGCAGGGTTGTGCCAAATGCGTCGAAGATTACTGCTGTGATTGCCATCCGTTTCTCCGTGGTCGATCTGGCGGAAGCGAGAGTACACTCAGCCCTCAGATGCAGGATGCCACACCGTTGAGAGTGAACAAGTGAAGAGAACGCTGCTGGGAATGGCTGAAGCCGGCGAGCCGCTGCTCAGGCAAGCGCTTGAGGCTATCCAAGCTCATAACGACGCTTTGGCTCATGGGCTACCAGCAGAAGAAATCGAACGCCTTCGACTGGAGTCTGATCATCTTTACCAGACAGTTATCGACTACCAATTGCACAGCGCCGGCACACTGGGTGAGCCAGTTCATTGATGGAAGCGGGGATGTGACGATTCGCCAAATCCGTAACGACATCCAGGTGGTTCCCCGCTTTCTCACCAAGCAACCGTGACGGTATGCAAGGAGTTGAGCGGGGCCGATTTGTTAATCCGCGAATGCTAGCTCCGCCTGCCTAGACTCCCTCATGCCTGCGTGAGTCGTCTTAGGAGCGTCCATGCGGGGGCGGCGAGCAGCGTCGAGACCTTCCACCTTGATACGAAGGCCTGGAAGCCCACCATCGCGCTGCAGCTCTGCAAGCTCTTCCGTTAGCTTTGACATCAGGTCTACTGGCGTTCGACCTGTGTCTTCACTGAGAGTGAGGGTAAGGAGCGTCAACGGACTGAGTTCGAGCCGGCTACTGATCTGTTCGAGCTTATCCAGGGTGATGCTGGATTTGCCTAGCTCGAGTTTCGAAAGGTACGTACGGCTTGTTGTGTCGGCGAAGTCACGCTGACTGATGTTGCGCTTGCTGCGGAGCGCGCGGAGTACGCTGGCGAAAGAGGTCTTTAGAGTCATGACGCAGACTCATCGGCTCGGGCGTGGATGTGCATTTCCTTTTGCTCCGTTCAAGAAGGGGCGGCCACCTGGAAGGCGCTTTCGATAGCAGGCTATCTATGGTTCCAGAGCCTACCATGATTGGAATTTAGGACAACCGACGCATAAACCTAGATCTGGAAAGCCACAATAGTGTCTCGGCTTTCTCCACTCAACGAGCGTGTTTTGAACGTTGGTGCGCTCCGCTGCCATACGACCCGGGACTACCAGTGCTGATCCTAGGTCACCAGAGTGATCACGATGAAGAATGATCTCAGTAAGGTTCTGCTTCCCGACCATCCGATGTACACCGGTGCAGTGGATGCTTTGAAACAGTTCCATCAAGCTCAAGCTAACGGCGTGACGGGGGCGGAGCTAGAACGCCTACGTCTTATGGCGGAGCAACAATTTCAAGCGGTCACCGACTATCAATTGCACGCGCTCGGTGGGCCAGCAAAGCCCATTCACTAGAAGCTCCTACTACACGCCGTATCGCTTGTTTCCACCAGAGGTGATGCAGTAGCGACCGCCTCTGGGGCCTATACAAATTCGTCCTGAAGAGCAAGGGCACGAAGAGCCATATTCGGGCGTGTTGATGCGCGCTGGCTGGGGAGTCGGGCGGTTTCTTTTCGGCTGCGGGGTGGCAAAGCAGTTGGAGCCGCTGCAGAGGTTTCTGTAAGAGATCCATCGCTGCGGTTGGCCGTCGAGGCTGATGCGTGCCCATTCCTGCTTCTGCTCATAGACCTGAACCTTCTCACCGCGGTTGAGGCTGGAGATAACTTTCCCTCCCGGTTGAGCGCGCAGATTCAGCTTATCCGCGTTGACGAAATGCTCAGGTGCTGAGGCTTGTGTCGGTTGTGGTGCTGGTGATGAGGTTGATGCCAAAGTGCTTACCGGTGCCTGGCTGACTGACGGCTCAGTTTTAGGCGTGTCCTTCTTGCCGACAGCCCAGCCCACTACGAAGAGAACCAGCAGCATCAGAAACCATGACTGACCATTTTTGCGCATATCCTTTGCACCCTCGAAGTGAGATCTGTCCTTTTCAAGCAGTAGCCGGCGGGATCGCCGCACCACCGAACGGCTCAGTTCGGCAATGTACGCCTGTAGAGCGATTTTCCATCCGCCATCGCTGAAGATATTCAGCTTAGCCGAGCGGCACGGATGGGAAGGGCAAGCCGTCTAGGCGGACTCGATCCATCTCGTAGATATCACCAAATGAGAGACAACAAGCGGAGCGCACCGGCGTGACGGATGGACGCCCGAAGCGACGAGATGTCGCGTACGACGATCGCTCGGTTCACGACAGCCGGCTCCGAAAGGACACGCCCACGCCCTCGCGGCTACCTGTCGTAGTAGAATCCTCCGAGCTGACGTTCTGATCGTCTTTGTCGCCGGCACATGACGCATTTTAAGGAGCAACACCTGTGTTCAGGACGTTCATGGATTTAATCTTTGTGGTCAGCGTTGCCCTCACTGTGCTCGCGTTCGTTTTCAAACCCTGCATGATCCTGAGTCTCGGAGTGTTGCTCGTGCTCGGCATCGACGACAGATTTGTGAGCCCCGTTGTGGCTTACATTGCATTTCCAGAGGCCGTCGTCATCAGCGGGTATCTGCTGCTTCACTACTGGAGGCAAGTCACCGAAATCATCAAGTCGATTACACCATGGTGATATAAGAATGCGTGGGGAAAACGAGTGATTTGGTTTCTGGGTGACGTACATGGGCGCTTTGATCATGTCATCAGGTTGGTGAAGCGTGATCGTCCTGAGGCAGTGGTATTCCTGGGTGACCTCGAATGCAGTTTGCCCTTGGACATGATCCTGCGCCCGATCTTGGAGCTGACAGAAATCTGGTTCATTCACGGCAACCATGACACGGATCGTCCGGCCTACTGGCATAACCTCCATGGCTGCGGCCTCTCTGAGCGCAGTCTGCATGGCCGTGTAGTGGAGATTGCTGGCCATCGTATAGCAGGGCTCGGTGGCACCTTCGAATCGCAAGTCTGGCTACCAGGTAGCCCTGATAATGGCATCCAGAATTACGGTGACTTTCTCGAGCATCTAGCGCTCCGGCCACAGCAGGCAGACATAATCGCGACGAAAAAGCAGCACGCGCTGTCAGCGATTTACCCTGATGATTACTTCTCGCTCGCAATGGAGAAGGCGGATATTCTGGTCTGTCATGAGGCCCCTAGCTGTCATCCCTACGGGTACTCAGAGATCAATGAGCTTGCCCAGGCCATGGGGGTTAAAATGGTCGTTCATGGCCATCATCATGACTGTCTGGATTACAGGTTGAATTGGCCGAATCTGGGTTTTGAGGCTTACGGCGTTGCGTTCAGGTCGGTCATGGCTGTAAACGGCCAGGTCATCCTCTGACCGATATCAATAAGCTGTGGGCGCAAGCGGAGCGCGCCGGCGTGACGGATGGAAGCCCGAAGGGACGAGACGTCGTCGACGACGGCTTGATTCACGACAGCCGGGCCTGGCAGGGCACGCCCTCATCGCTCTACAGGGCTTTCAACGTCCGCTCCAGGGTCTGATGCTCCCACATCGATAGCAAAGCAATCGGATCTGTTCGATCACCTGGGTCGAATTCCCAGCTCTGCCCATCGGGACTCACACATCTCTCGCAGTAGTCCAGCTCATCACAGTCGTTGTAGATCGTGATTCGCCATCCCTCTACATCGACCTCGATATGGCAGGCGTATAGCTGTTCCCAGGACTGGTTACCAACCTTGGTCATAGTCCGGCGTCCGAGCACCACCTCTCGTAACACCTGGCAGACCTCTCGGGCCGTCAGCGCGCCGAATGGCGTGTCGTTGTGGTTTTCTGTATTCATGCGCAGCTCAGTCCCTCCCATATCCAGTCGGGCGCACCACAGTGAAGGCGCGTACTCTCGAGATCAACCTCGGATAGCCACCCACACAAATAGACGATTGAGTGTGCGGGTTAGATCAAGCCCTGTGTTAACAGGGCGTTGCAGGGCTTACTTCCTCAAAAACTTTTCAGCTCGCATGCTTGGTATCCAATAGCGCTTACCGTCCTTAGCCATCGACCAAGGATCAAAGAATTCACGGAGGTGAGGTAACTCTTTTTCTGGGGCTTGGGCGAGCCGCTGGCGTACAGCGTGTCGATAGCTCCTATGCCAGACCTGCTTGTCAAATCGCTCACTAGTGGCGGTGGTGATACCGCATATGGTGTTTTTGCGTCGGCTTCTGCTCATATGGGGTCAGCGTTGATGAAGCACGCAGGTTCGCGTGCTTGCTCTGAACTGCAGAACAGATCAGGTTAACACGAGAAGCCTCAGATCCCCCCATCGATCGGTTTCCCGGGTGGATCTGACTGCTCGGTCGTAAGGAGTACAAATGTACTCGGCATCGAGCTGCAGTCTTCGAAACGTTTTGAATGTCCGTCATGTACCCACACACGAGATCTGCCCTATGCATCCAACAACGCCGGACGGTCGCTACCTTGTAGTCAAAGGTCAGCTCTGGCGCTGCAGCAACCCCGCGTTACCTGATGAGGAGCGTCAGCACCTGGTGCACGACTTGATGGAAGCCCGGCGAGCCGTGAAGGAAGCCAAAGCACTGGGTGATGACGACAAGCTACATGCCGCTCGAGCAGCGGTGGACTTGGCGAAAGTGGCACTAGGGGAGAGGGGCCCGGTGTGGTGGGATGACGGTAGCCCGGACTGCAACCGCCACAAGGCGATCAACACGCCCTACGCTGACTGGTACCACTTAATCGATGAGCAGCAGTGAACATCCTTGCGGGTCTGGCAGGCCTGAAAATACAAGCCTGCGCAGCCAACTACCAATCGTAGGTGCTGATCCTGTAGATGGTTTCCTAGCAAGGTAGACGCACTTAGCTTGTCGATCCTTAATCAGAATCAGACTGAAATTGCCAAGCGTAAAAACGCGCGTGCGCAGTGTCATAGGTAGTATCACGAATTGAGGGATACAGCTCAACCAACGACATTGATTGTGCAGCTTGCACCAAGCCTGTTTCCCTAATCCATGAAAGAGTTGCACGACAAAAGGATGAGTCATCAGACACTACTCCGCCACCCAGCTTAATTTTCACCATGACCTCGGAGCACACCTGCTTAAAAAGCAAGTTGGCATGGCGACTACTTACCCCAGGCCTACCGCTCTGCGTGGAAATTAGAGGGGTAGGGTCACGATCCAGAGGTATCAAATCAGTTCCAACATGGGCCCTGTATCGGGCAACCCATCGGGTTACATAGTCCCTTGAAATGCAGACCCGCTCCAATTCGGGGTATCCTTCAACCCTTAAGCCATAAGTTCCGTTTTTACGTTCAAACAATGACTTTACAGCCAAATTCGCACCAAATCGCTCAATGTCAGCGGGGCGCAAGAAAAGATGATAAATACTCATCAACAAAAATAGCTTGCGCTCAAATTCATCATCGTTGATCGCCAGACTTTCAGCTGCCTCGACAAATAAATTCCAATCGCTGATAGAAAAGCTCTTGGCACCATTATGAATGGCCTCACGACCGGAATAGTGCTTCGAACGATGCAATGAGCCAGCGGGATTTATATCAATTAAATCCTCCGCATAAAGAAATAGGTAAAATGAATTAATAACAGCCAGCTCAACGGCTAAAGAAGCATAGCCTGATATCCTTGTCCCACTAATTTCCTCGCGAACCGGGCCTGTTCTGAATGGCCTCCAGAATGCATTAACCACAAATACTTTTGAAGTACGCTTGTTTGAGGCACGCCTCAAACGCTTTTCCGGCTGCTTGGCTACCCAGTCATCAGGTGGGCACAAGCAAAAATCCATAAACGCTCTAATATCTTGCTCGTCGAGCTGTATGATTGGCTTTTCTACGACTAACAAACACCACAGCAAAAGCTTTTCAATTGCAGAGCGGTAGATGCCGAATCGACTACCCAGTGCATGCTCAAGCAAAAACGCTTTGACTAGCGAGTAACTAGACAAGGCGGCGCAACGGATATCAATCCCATTTAATTTCTGCCTGACCTCAGAGTTCTCCTTATCTAGGTCGTGAGTGTTCAAGCCTTGAAAATCTTTCAAGCCAAAAAAGCAAGGAAACGGCTGCACATCCATTTTCCAATCTCCAAGCAACATGAGTTCAGCCACGATCCTTCATTGAGAGTTTCTGAATCGAATAGGCTCTCTGATTATCATGACTGCTATAATAAATGTTCTGAGTAGTGGCAAGACTGCTATGACGAAGATCTGCTTGCAAATCTTTCGGATCTCGGAATGGTGCATCGAAGGTCGCTGCTGTATGCCGCAACCAGTGGGTGGTGGCAACGCCTAAATTTTGGATTTCTTCCTCATGGCGGCCTTCACTAACCATCCGGTCGATTGCAAAATCGAAAACCTCTCGCATGATAAATCGCACCATACGTGTTGAAAGCCCAGCTTTGCCATTAAATGTCATCAGGAGTGGCGTAGATTCGTTGTGCGAGGGCAGGGGGCTTAACCCTAAGTGCAGGCGATATCGTTTGAGGTAAAGCTCCACGTAGTCCTCTCTGACAGCGATTTTCCCCGCTTTGTTTCCCTTGCCAATCACATGGAACCACCAGTTACCCTCATGATCCGGACGAAAATCCCCCATTGAAGGCTGCCAATTGTCGCGACCGCAAAGATCTGAAACCCTGAGATACATCGAGAACATTGTCGCAGCTATATATAGTGAGCGCTCATGCCGTTCCGGCTCAGAATTCGCCATCGACTCTGCTGCTTCGAGCACGTACTCCCATTGCAGAGGTGTAAGTGACCTGGTCGTTAACTCCTGTACTGAACGATTTTTAAATTTCGATTTTTGTTTTATGGCCCGAAATGGATTCACTACTGTGCAAACCCCTTCGTCAATGGCGTATTCATAAAGGCTACTGCACACCGAAAAAATCTGCGCGATGCTTCCGGCAGTCAGTTTGTAGCAGTTGGCCTCACTTGATGTTGCAAAGGGCCTCCAATCGGGATTGGCAGCTATGCTGTCATTCTTGGTCAGATAGCGATTTCTTACAATCTTCCCGATCCAACCCGAAGGCGGACTCATACAAAAATTAAGAAATTCTTCTGCATCAGAACGACGCAGATCAAGCAAAGGTCGCTCACGAATCAGCAGCGACCAGAGTAGTAATCGTTCGGCATGGGTGCGGTAAGAGTTGAACGTTGCCTCATTGCTAGCATAGGACTCCAGGAAGCCGCGTACTGCCTCGTACCCATCGAGGGCGCTCAGCCGGGAGTCGAAGCCAGCCAGGTATTTCTGGACAGCAACTACAGTTGAATCATCCAGATCATCTGATACTGAAACAAACCAGCGATAGGTACCGAACAAAGGGACAGGCGTGCATTGGCTATTTTTCATAAGTCCCCAATCACTTCCGGTTCTGACACTTATCGGAAATAGGGGAGGCATCTCCCCCAAAGCATAGGGCACACACACTGAGATGCTTCATCAAAATCACCTTGAATCGAATGCACGATATGAAGCTTCTACGAAGCTTCACTCCAGGAACACTGTATTGTCAAGCCTCTACATGGCCTGCCCGGTACGGCTAATCACTAACCTAGAGACCGAGTTGATCACTTTTAAAGTAAAAATGATCACTCCTCTCTTTCCCATTAACGATATAGCTAGGCTAAGCATCTGTCGGCAATGTCATTTGAAAATGATCAGCACGTCAGAAGGGCTAGCCTTCCATCTCTAGAGCAAACCACCCATATAACTCGACTAAATGACTATTTAGTCGAGTTAAGTAAAGACTCACCCAGCAACCACAGGGTGGGGCATGGATGCACCGTTAAATCGTCAAGCGCTAAGCGCGCTGTGATCAATACGCAAAGACGATTGCATTCAACAAAATACGACCGCAACGCTATGCCAACCTGATGATCATTTTTGACTGAAATTGCGGTGTACCGCTTTCCCGCCCTCAATCTTGTAATCCTCTAATTTCGTTAACTGATCACTAAAAACTGAGGTTCGCGCTGCATGCCTACTATGGTGATCATTTTTAAGATTTGATCATTTTTCCCGACACTGAGCCTATTAATGATCATTTCTGACTGTGCACGAATTCACCAATCGAATTTGGTGATCCACCTGCAAATCTATCCAATTTTCAGCCCCCCATGAGCACAATGATCAAAATTGCTCCTGCAATGATGATCAGTGTTGTCATGCACGCCAGTGGCTAACTCCCTGAACATTAAGAGAAATCCGCAGGCTTGAGCCGAATCGGATGATTTTTGTGCATGGTCAGAATTTCGTGAGCGTCACAGGCTCGCAGGATCCGTTCGTGCCGAGTTACATCGCTGAGGTCCAAGCTTGATCTGCGGCCCAGTAATCGAGGCCCGTGGCCTGGCTTTAAATCTGCCCACCCACGGCCCCGGTAGCTCCATACAAAGGTGCTCATAATGCATATTATGTTAAACCAGATGCTACGTCAGAAATGCTCATGAGCTCCCTTGGATTCGGCGCCGCGTCTTTTTACTTAGACGACTCCTCGGCGCCAGCAACCCTGATCAAGTATGTTTTAGCAGTTGCAGCAAACCTTCCACATCAGCTAACGCTGGAGCATGGGCTCCGGCATGGCGGCAAGATATGGATGCGCAAGCCGCTGAAAATTGCAGGCGCTCTCTCAAGTCCGCGATCCCCAGCAGCTCCGCCGCCAGCCAACCAGCCATACAAGCGTCTCCAGCTCCAACCGTGTCCTCCACCTTCACGGCAATCGCCGGCTGTTCGAGCTGGCTGTCCGGGGTATGGAGAATTATCCCGTGTTCCCCTCGAGTAAAAAGAATCTGCGCCTGAGGATTAAGAGCGCGAAGCTCATCTATTGCCTGGTGTTCTGTCAGCCCTGGATAAATTTGCCGAAGGTCTTCGTCGGAAAGCTTAACCATGTCAGCAAGAGTGGTCATCTTAGGGAAGGTCTGCTCCCGATAATGGCTATCCATTAAATTGCGCCAGTTCGGATCATAGCTAATCCGTTTACCGACTTCTTTGGCCTGCTGAGCAATTTTAACCAGCCTGTCTGCAAGTGGCTGTCGAGCCAAACTGATGCAACTGAAATGACACAGCTCTGCCTGGTTGATCCATCCTTCTGGCATCAGATCCGGATCAAAAAACAGATCGGCATCTCCGGCAAAAAAGTACCTTGGAGGACGGCTAGATGGAATGATGGCGACCAAAGGATCTCGGTCTACCCGTTGGATAAACCTCATATCCAATGCTGCCGCTTCCGACTGCGAAACGATCTGGTCACCCAGTGAATCCATGCTCACCGATCCAGCAAAAGCGCTGCTGACACCCAAGCGACTTAGCGCTCGTGCAACGTTCCAGGGAGCACCACCCGGGTAGCCCATCCACTGCCCAGGAGTGCCTTGGACAAGATCGGTCAGGGCTTCACCAAACACTACTGCGCGAGGCAATACCATCGTCATTTCCTCAATTTTTTTGTCGTAGGGAACTGCTGGCTGATCAGATTCGACCGGTAATCACTTACTCAGTGCGCTTTGATGAAAGGCAGGGTTTGTTGAGGTTAGTGAAGCTCTCATAACCAACCTCAAAGCAGATGTTGGCCGCACGCGTTCAAACATTAAAACCAGGTTTCCATTTGTATACCGTACTGCCATACACCTCCGCCTTCGAAGTCCGTCATGCCAAAGGAGTCTGTGGTACTGAACCTGTCCAGATCCGAAGACCAGTTCATGAAGCTTGCGAACACTCGCAATTCAGGACGCGTAAGAAGATCTCCAACCTCAGGTTTGAATGTCGGGGCGACAGTGAATTTCCAAAAGTTACCGTCGACCGCACTACGTTGTAGATAATCCTTCGGGTCCAGGTTCATGGTTTGCCAGCTTATTTCGTAGGCCATCTCGAAATTTCTGTTGATTTTATTGGCCAAGCGCACATTCAGGGTCAGCCAGCGGTAGTCGTCACCCTCGACGTATCTATCCTTGCTCTGTTCGGCCAGCACGCTGGGGCCGATACGCCAGTCGGGCGCAAGTGATGTCTCACCGTAAAGTGCCAGACGCAGAGCGCGGGCATCGTCTATGAGTTCGCCATCTGAGCCGATGTTCTTGACCTCTGCCCCCAGACCTTGCCCATAGAGCAGCGCCGTTTTGAAGAAGCCTTCCCTGCCGAAAAAGTTTTTCTGGTGGTTGGCCAGCATGCTGTGCAAGCCGGAGTCCGCAGGCTTCAGGCCCGCTTCATTGGTGCGAGTGCCAAAGTCGTTTTTCTTTGAGCCAATGCCATTGAACATCCACTGCCACTGACCATTATCGAAGAACTGGTTGGAGGTGAGGATGTAGCTTTCCACATCGGCATTGAGACCGCCCTCACTGAAATCCCCGTAGTTACGCCCGATCAACGAGTAATTCGAGCGCCAGTTCTTGTTCATCTGTACGTCGTAGATACCACCCCCGGTGCCGGCCAGAAAGACGACGTCCGAGTCCAGCCAATGGATATCGAAGTTGTCCCTGTCGAATCGCTTGCCTGCCCACAGGGTGGCGTTCTCGAACATCGAATTGCCCTTGAATGCGGCGAGATGATCGAGTTCCGCAAATACCTGGCGTACGTTCAGGTTACTTTCAGCGGCCGTCCAGTCATTGGAGCTTTCCACGCCATCGGCAATGGAAACCGTGAATTTGGAATGGGTGCCGTTCTGCGCATAGGCTTCTTTCGACAGGTCTATACGCATGTAAGTATCGTCTTCATTACCCAGTCGCCCGACTGCGCCACCGACTGAACCGGCAGGCGTTGTATAAGGACCGCCCCGCCCGCCCCCCAGGCCATCGTTGATCAGCAATCCGGAGCGGGCGTACCCCTTGAAGCTGAACCCGTCGGTGAGGTGTCCAGTACTGCTGCCCTCCTTCTCCATGCTTTGCTGACGGGCTTCGAGTTTTGCCAACCGCGTATCCAGACTGGGCATCACAGTGGTGGCCGCAGTGGACGCAGCAGGCTGCAAGGCGGCAGTGGACTGTTTGAGCTGCTGCAGTTCCCTGGCGAGCGCCTGGGTTTGTTGTTCGGCGGCGGCTGCACGTTTTTCCGCAGCGGCGGCACGGGCTTCAAACGCGGCCATGCGCTCTTCCAGAGTCGCGGCCTGAGCGTTGGCCGCCGAGGTGCCGAGTACGCCTGCGAGTACCCAGCTTGATGCTTTCTGCATGGGGGATTTCCTGTTTTGTTTTTATTTTTTGTCCTGCGACCGGCCTCTTTTTCCGTGAAATGTTGATTGTCGAAATCCACAAAAAAAAGGATGCCTCATCGCTAATACGCTGCTACATTTGGCGATGTTAACGTTAACTTTTCTAAAAACAAAAATAAAGAGGGCTACATGAAACAGCTCAAAACACTCTTTCCAGCAGCACTGCTTGCCCTTTGCGCCGGGCTTCCATCCCTCTCCAGCGCAGGCAATCTGACGATTTCCTGCGGTGCGGTGGGCGCGGAATTACAACTGTGCAAAGAGGCCGTCGAGGCGTGGTCTCAACAGACCGGCAATCACGTCGAGGTGGTGTCCACGCCTAACTCGGCAACCGAGCGGTTGTCGTTCTATCAACAGATCCTCAGTGCGCAGTCCAGCGACATCGACATCATTCAGATCGACATGGTGTGGCCGGGGATGCTGGCCAAACATCTGCTGGATTTGCGCGAGGTGCTACCCGCCGATGCAACCCAAGGCTACTTCCAGGCGCAGGTGGACAACGCCACGGTGAACGGACGGCTGGTGACGATGCCGTGGTTCACCGACTCGGGCCTGCTGTATTACCGCAAGGACTTGCTCGAGAAATACAACAAGCAAGTCCCCCAGACTTGGGAGGAAATGACCGCAACCGCCAAGGATGTACAACAGGCCGAGCGCAATGCCGGCAACGCCAACGCCTGGGGGTACATCTTTCAAGGGCGTGCCTACGAAGGCCTGACGTGTAACGCGCTGGAATGGATCAGCAGCCAACCGGACGGCGGCCTGGTCAATCCACGAGGCGACATCGTGGTCAACAGCCAGGCCTCAAGAGCGGTGTTGACCCTGGCCAAAAGCTGGGTAGGCGACATCTCCCCGCGTGGCGTGCTCAATTACACCGAGGAAGAAGGACGCGGCGTATTCCAGTCGGGCAATGCGCTGTTTATGCGCAACTGGCCTTATGTCTGGGCCTTGGTGCAAAGCCAGGACAGCGCCGTAAAGGACAAGGTCGGGGTCGCTCCCCTGCCCCGCGGCGGCGAGGCCGGCAGCCATGCATCCACCCTCGGAGGCTGGGGCCTGGCAATATCGCGCTACAGCGCCCATCCCAAACTTGCCGCCGAGCTGGTGAGCTACCTGACCAGTGCCCAGCAGCAAAAACATCGTGCCCTGATAGGCGCCTATAACCCGGTTATCGAGTCGCTGTATCGAGATCCCGAGCTGCTCGCGGCCATGCCTTATTACGCTCAGCTGCACAGCATTCTCAACGACGGGGTCATGCGCCCCGCTTCAATCACTGCCGCTCGCTATCCACGGGTCTCCAATGCGTTCTTCGATCGAGTGCACGGCGTTCTGGCAGGCGAGTTGCCCGTCGAACAGGCGCTGGCCGAACTGGAAAGCGAACTCACACGCATCAAACGCCGGAACTGGTAGGCCACAAGGAAGAAAATCACCATGCCTGTCTCTACTACCCATGCCTCCTGTGACGAGCGCCTGCTCACCAGGGAAACGCCCATACAGAGTCGCCGAGTACGCGCCGCCTGGCTATTTCTGACACCGATGTTGCTGTGTCTGACCCTGGTGGCGGCATGGCCGCTGCTGCGCACATTCTGGTTCAGCCTGACCGATGCCAGTCTGGCGGACAGCAGTGGCGGTTCCTTCGTAGGCTTGAGCAATTACCTGTTCTACGACGGTTCCAACTGGTCGGGCATCCTGGTCGATCCACAATGGTGGAACGCTGTGCGCAACACGTTGTATTTCACTGTGGTTTCGGTGGGACTGGAAGTCATCCTTGGGCTGTTGGTGGCGTTGCTGTTGAACATCCAGTTCACCGGCCGTTCCCTGGTGCGTGCGTTGATTCTGATTCCCTGGGCGATTCCGACCATTGTCTCGGCGAAGATATGGTCATGGATGCTGAACGACCAATTCGGCATCATCAATCACCTGATGCTGAGTCTCGGCCTGATTGACGCGCCTCTGGCCTGGACGGCAGATGCGGATCTGTCGATGTGGGCAGTGATCATCGTCGACGTGTGGAAGACCGTCCCTTTTGTCACGCTGCTGATGCTGGCGGCCTTGCAGATGTTGCCGAGTGATTGCTACGAAGCCGCCAGGGTTGATGGCATACATCCGCTGAAAGTGTTCTGGCGTGTCACGCTTCCCCTGTTGATGCCTGCATTGTTGGTGGCCGCGATCTTCCGCATCCTCGATTCCCTGCGGGTATTCGACGTCATCTATGTGCTGACCTCAAATTCTTCTAGCACCATCAGCATGTCGGTCTATGCCCGCCAACACCTGGTGGAGTTCCAGGATGTTGGCTACGGCAGCGCGGCCTCTACTCTGCTGTTTCTGGTGGTTGCGGTAATCGCCATGCTTTATCTCTACCTCGGACGCCGTCAAATGGAGGTTCGATCATGAGCCAGCGCCTACTGGAAAAATCGCTGTTGCGCCTCGGATTCTGGTGTCTGATCGGAGTTTTGCTGCTGTATGCGGTCTTCCCTTTCTACTACGCCATCGTGACTTCGCTGAAGCCGTCCAGCACCTTGTTCGAGGTGAGCTACTGGATCGAAAACCCCGACTTCTCCAATTATGCGGCGGTACTTCACCAAGCCTCATTCCTGCGGGCAATTGGTAATTCGCTGGTGGTTGCGCTGTGCGTGGTGACGCTGGCGCTGTTCCTCAGCCTGACCGCTGCCTATGCCTTGGGCCGGGTGAAATTCCGTGGGCGTGGGACGGTATTGATGATGGTCCTTGGCGTCTCCATGTTTCCCCAGGTCGCGGTGCTGTCGGGGCTGTTTGAAGTGGTCCGCGCCCTGGGCCTGTACAACACGTCCTGGGCGTTGATCCTGAGCTACACGATTTTCACCCTGCCCTTCACCGTCTGGGTGCTGACCACGTTCATGGGGCAATTGCCCCATGAACTGGAAGAAGCGGCAATCATGGATGGTGCTTCGCCCTGGGTCACGCTGACCCGCGTGCTGTTGCCGCTGCTCTGGCCCGCCCTGGCCACCACCGGTTTATTGGCCTTCATCGCAGCGTGGAACGAGTTCCTGTTTGCCCTGACCTTCACCCTCACCGACACCCAACGCACGGTGCCAGTCGCCATCGCCTTGATTTCCGGCGGCAGCCCCCATGAGCTGCCTTGGGGGCTGTTGATGGCCGCATCGGTGCTGGTCACCGTCCCGCTGGTGATTCTGGTGCTGATCTTCCAGCGCCGAATCGTTTCCGGTCTCACTGCCGGCGCGTTAAAGGGTTGATGCCCAACAAATACAAGGAACAGCATCGTGATCAAATTGAAACTGGACAACGTGAACAAACAACTGGGTGGCGTGCGGATTCTTCGCGACATCAACCTGGAGATCGCTGCGGGTGAATTCGTGGTGTTCGTCGGCCCATCGGGCTGCGGAAAGTCGACCCTGCTGCGACTGATCGCCGGACTGGATTCGATCTGCGCCGGCGACCTGCTGATCGACGGGCGACGGGTCAACGACCTGGAGCCGCGCGAACGTGGTGTCGGCATGGTGTTTCAGTCTTATGCGCTGTACCCGCACATGAGCGTTTACGACAACATCAGCTTTGGTCTCAAACTGGCCAAGACCGATAAGACCAGCCTGCGCGAGCGCGTGCTGAAAACTGCGCAGATCCTGCAATTGGACAACCTGCTGCAACGCAAGCCAAAGGAACTGTCTGGCGGCCAGCGTCAGCGTGTGGCGATGGGCAGAGCCATGGCGCGGGAACCGGACATCTTGTTGTTCGATGAGCCGCTCTCCAACCTGGATGCTTCCTTGCGGGTGCAGATGCGCAACGAAATCGCCCGGCTGCATGACCGACTGGGCTCGACCATGATCTACGTCACCCACGATCAGGTGGAAGCAATGACCCTGGCCGACAAAATTATCGTGCTCAATGGCGGGCGCGTAGAGCAGGTCGGTTCACCGCGCGAGCTCTATGAACGCCCAGCGAGCCGCTTTGTCGCCGGTTTTCTCGGTTCGCCGAAAATGAATTTTCTACCGGCACGCCTGCATGCCCCGGGCGAAACCAGCCTGGTCGATACTCCCGTTCTGGGTATGACCGCCCTGCCCTTCGACAGCTCGGATCTGGCGGCGGGCACGCTGCTGAGCTTGGGGATTCGCCCGGAGCACGTATCGCTCAAAACGGCGGAAGAAACCGCCGGCATCGTCGTGATTGGGGTCGAGTACCTGGGTAGCGAAACGTATGTGCACCTCGAAACAGGTCAGGACGAGCTTCTGATTTGTCGTTGCGAGGTCAACGCCGGATGGCAGGCAGGCGATCGGGTCGAACTGCAACTGGACACAGACCACCTGCACCTGTTCGACGCCGACGGCACGGCCTTGAAGCGCCACCCACAAGCCATTGAAAACCTGCCGAATGACCTTTCTCTGCGTTCAGTCCGAGCACACGCCCTATGACCTTGTCTTTGAATACCATGAGCGACCCGATGTCTTCTTCCCTTGACCTTGCGCAGCGTGCACTGAGTGAGGGGATATCGCGCGTCATCCACGATTATCGCCCGGGCTATCATATTGCGCCGCCGGCAGGCTGGATGAACGACCCTAACGGGGTCGTGTACTTCCGTGGCGAATATCACGTGTTCTATCAGCATTATCCCTTCGACGCGAAATGGGGCCCAATATATTGGGGCCACGCCAAGAGTGCCGATCTGGTTCATTGGCAGCACCTGCCCATTGCACTGGCACCCGGCGATGACTTCGACTGTGACGGTTGTTTTTCCGGTAGCGCCGTGGTGTGTGGCGATACCCTGGCCCTGATCTACACCGGGCACACCTGGCTGGGGGAAGTGGGTGACGAGCGCTTCATCCGTCAAGTCCAGTGTCTGGCAACCAGTAGCGATGGCATCCATTTCGTCAAACATGGCGCCGTCATCGACACCGCGCCGCACAACACCATCATGCACTTTCGCGATCCCAAGGTATGGCAGGAGGATGACTATTGGTACCTGATTGCCGGCGCACGTCTGGGCGATGTGCCGTTGCTGCCGTTGTACCGCTCCACGGATCTGCACGTCTGGGAGTTCCTTGACTATGTGTCCGGCGGCGGCGAGGGTGATGGCTATATGTGGGAATGCCCGGATCTGTTTCGACTGAGTGGGCGCGATGTACTGCTGTACTCGCCCCAAGGCATGCAAGCCGAAGGTTACGACCGCCTCAACAAGTACCAGACGGGTTATCGAGTGGGCCGACTCGATAGCGAATGGCACTTCACGGGAGGGCCTTTTATCGAGCTGGATAACGGCCATGATTTCTATGCTGCGCAAACGCTACTGGCCGCTGATGGTCGGCGCCTTGTGTGGGCGTGGCTCGACATGTGGGAAAGCCCGATGCCGAGCCAGGACCATCACTGGTGCGGCATGCTCGGCTTACCGCGCGAACTTGAACTGTGCGCCGATCGCCTTTGCGTGTATCCGGCACGGGAGCTTACCGCCCTACGCAAGACGCCATTACCGAGTACGCCCTGGTGGGATGAGGCGGGGTCCCGATGGGTGCCGGACGTGAAAGGCGATATGCTCGAAATCCACGTGCATCTGGACTTGCTCGGCTGCACCGACGGCCACCTGGGAATTGCCTTGCGCTGCAGCGACGATGGCCGTGAAGAAACCCTGCTCTACTACGATGCATCACTGCATCGCCTGGTGCTTGACCGTAGCCGCTCGGGTGCGCAAGTCACAGGCCAGCGCAGCGTATCGATAGACCCGACACAAGAGCGACTTGAACTGCGCGTGTTCCTCGATCGCTCCTCCATCGAGGTATTCGACGAAAACGGGCGCTTCAGCCTCAGCAGTCGCCTCTATCCGCGGCCCGACAGTCTGGGCGTGAAGCTTCTGGCTAGGGGGAGTGGCGGGCGTGTCTCGATCCCCAAGGCGTGGTCTCTCGGTTCTGGATGGCTGTGAGACAGCGTCATTCGAGTCGCGAGAAGTCCGGGCAATGTGTCATGATTCGGCGTCAACCTGACCGATTTCGCCTCACATGACTTCAGTGAAAGACGTTGCACAGCTGGCCGGCGTGTCCCTGATGACGGTTTCTCGAGCGCTCAACACTCCGGAAAAACTGAGCGCCGAAACCCTTCTGCGGGTGCGTCGTGCCATTGATGAACTGCAATTCGTACCGAGCCTGTCGGCGCGCAGGATGCGCGGCGACAACCTCCAGTCGCGAACCATCGGTGTGTTCGCGCTGGACACTGCGACCACACCATTTGCGGTCGAGCTGCTGCTGTCCATTGAGCAGACCGCGCAGCAAGCCGGCTGGAATGTCTTTATCCTAAACCTGTTAAGCAACCCGCCCACTGACCAGAACATCGACCTAATGCTGTCGCACCGTCCGGACGGCTTGATCTTCAGCGCCATGGGGTTTCGCCAGGTGTGCATTCCCGAGCGGTTGAAGAGCAAACCACTGGTACTCGCCAATTGCCTGACCGATGACAGTCGCCTGGTGAGTTATGTGCCAGACGACGAAAAGGGGCAGTATCGAGCCGTACATCACGCGTTAAGCCAAGGCTATCGGCGCCCGCTGTGTATCAATCTGCCAAAACAGAGTCTGGCCTGGGGCTTGCGACAAAAAGGCCTGCAACGTGCCTGTCAGGAATTCGGCCTAGCGCCTGACACACTCCTGCAATACGACCTTTCCGATCATGACGCCTACGGTGAAACCGCAGCCATCCTCGACCGACATATCATCGAAGGTCGCCCCCAATTCGACATTCTGATCTGTGGCAATGACCGTATTGCCTTTTGTGCCTATCAGTTGTTGTTGGGCCGTGGCCTGAAGATTCCCGCCGATGTCGCTGTGCTCGGCTATGACAACATGATCGGCATCGCCGAACTGTTCATCCCACCGCTGACCACCGTGCAATTGCCATATTACGAGATCGGTCGCAATGCTGCCCGGCACCTGATCCAGGCCCTCGAGGTATCGGGAGCCCAGCCAGTTGATTGTCCGTTGGTGGTCAGGGCATCACTATAAGAATCAGTAAAGCGGACAGGCGCTCATGAAGCAATGCGCCGGCCCACTCATGAACGAATGACAACGCCTCGGAGCCCAGCTCCGTGCTCCCTACAGTGATGTCAACGAGGGAAATAAAGTTCAGCTCAAAAAACAAGGCGAAGCTGCGCTAAACCGGTGAACCATTTACATGGCCGACACGTCCACCACAAAAGAACAATGAGTCGACATAAAAATGGCAACGGATCCCGTATTGGCCGTGCTCGGCTACCTCAAAGACCACCATCTGGTACTTACCACTGCCGAATCCTGCACAGCAGGCTGCATGGTCGCTCTGCTAGCGGCATTCCCAGGCACAGGCGAGGTACTGGAAAGCGGCTACGTCGTGTATTCGCCCTCCGCCAAGAAGCGTCTGCTAGGTGTAAGCGCGCAAACCATCGAACGGTACGGGCTGACTAGCGAACCAGTCGCATGGGAGATGGCCCTGGGGGCGTTGAAGGACAGCGATGCCAATGTCGTTATCGCAACTACGGGTGTAGCCGGGCCTGACCCAGCATCCGGGGTTCTACCCGGCACCCTTTGCTTTGCGTGGGCTTTTGCCGGCGAACCGATAGCCGTGTTTACCCGTACCCAGCGTTTTTTTGGTGAGCGAGCGCAAGTCATGCACGACGGCGCCGTCTATGGACTGACGCGCCTGATCCATTATCACGAGCGCTGGCTTCGTGGGGAGCGCGCCTGAAGGGGGCAGGTAATGACAGGCATGGAGGCGACTTTTGACATCGAATACTGCAGGTGAATCCCTCGACGACCCTCCTCCACCTTTTGCCTGAGCAGTTGGATCATGCGGATTCCAAAGATGCAGACTTAAAGCCCAAGCTTCGCATCAGATCACGTGCCGCTTCGAAGAACATCGGCTTGAGGCTTTCGGCATACTCTTCAGTCAAACGACTCGCAGGCCCTGAAATCACAAGGGCGCCCATCAATTCCTGTTGGGCACCGTAGATGGGCAGCGCCATCGAAGCAGCATGAGGGTCTGTTGCGCCTTTGGAGTAATAAGGTTTTTGCAAGGCAATGCCGATTTGATAGGGAGCGCGCAACGCCTGAGCACCCGCGGCTTCATCCATCGGCCGCATGTCACCAGGTTGCAGGTTCAGACGCAGTCGATGCGATGAATTGACCCGATATTGACACATCCGATACGCACCGTGACGCACATAGAAGGAAGCAGTTTCACCCGACTGTTCAGCCAGATAATGCAAACGTGGCATCACGTGCTTTTCCAGGTCTAGCGCCTCCTGATACACAGCGTTCAAACGCATGACTTCGCTTGCCAACTGATAGCGACCATCAGCCATGCGGGTAATGAACCCGTGGTTCTCCAGAGAAACCATCAAGCGCATGATCGTGCTCTTGATGAGCCCGGTACGCTCAACCAGCTCGACCAGGCTCAGCGCAGCGTCGCCTACCTGAAAAGCGGTTAACACGGTCAAAACACGGTCTGCCGATGCCACACCATTTACCGCGGGACGCGGCCGCGCTTTTGCCATTTGCAAACCTCACACGATTGAAGCCCTCCATTCAATGCGAGGGCAGAAAAACCTCATTATCCGACAACGGTCGGTCCCCGCCAACGTAGCATGCGCAGTGGGCCAGATAAAAAAACAGTAGGGCAAGGCTCGCATGGCTGTCGCTGATCAGGTCGCGTACCCATCAATGGTGGCGGTAACTGATGTACTGCCCCAGCAACCCCAGCACCAATACCGCGCCGGCGATCCCCAGCGTCGCCGGCGCGCCCAAGCGAGCGGCGATCAAACCTGCGGCCATACCGCCCAAAGCCTCGAAACCAAAGCGCATGGCAATGTAGAAGGCGATGACCCGGCCGCGCAAGTGGCTCGGCGCGCCGCTCTGCAACTGCATATTGGTGCTGACGTTGCTCAAGGTGATACCAAAACCCAACACCGCCAACGCCAGCAGTGCCAGCGGCAGCTCCGCCGCCAGCCATAAGCCTATCAACGCGACCGCGCAGGAAAGCGCCCCGGCACCGGTGAACTGGCGCAGCCGCGGCATGGCGCCGCCCACCGCCAACACCAGCGTCGCCCCGAACGCCCCGGCACCTGCCGCCCCCCATAGCCAACCCAACACACGCGCATCACCGGCGAACACTGCCCTGGCCAGGATAGGCAGCAGTGCCGCGTAGCAGGAAGCCAGCAAGTTGACCATGATCACGTTGATCAACAGCTGGCGCACGTTCAAGTTCTGCCACATATAGTCCAGGCCCTCGCGGAACACCTGCGAGGTTGAGCCGCTAGCCTTGAGGCTGGCAGTGCCGCGGACCTTCAGCAAGCCACCCCACAGCGCGAGAAAAGCCAGTGCAGTGAGCAGGAAACAGGCTGCTTCCCCGGCAAAGGCAATCAGCGCGCCAGCCAGTGGGGGGCCGACGAAACGCGCAGCATTGATCAGCATGGCATTGAGCACGAGCGCATTCGGCAGGTCGCCCGGGTTGTCGACAAAGCTGCCGATCAGCGCCTGGCGCAGTGGTGTTTCAAGGGCGTTGAGCAGGCCCAGCAGCAGGGCCATGCCGGCGATGAACGGCCCGTCCACCCAGCCCAGCCAAGTTGCGATGCCCAACACAAGCGACTGCATGATCAAGATCAGTTGCACAATGATGAGCAGGCGACGTTTGTCGTGGCGGTCGATCCACGCCCCCGCCAGCGGGCCGATGAGCAGTTGCGGCGCCAGCGAAAGAAAGGTGATCAGCCCCAGCAGCACGGCCGAACCGGTCAGGTGATAGGCCAGCCAAGCCAATGCTACCTGCTGCACCCACTTGCCCAACGTGGAAACACCCTGGCCGACGAAATAGATCTGGAAATTGCGATGAGAGAGCGCCCGCACAGCGGCGGGCCAGCGTGTGCTGTGCGGTGGTGATGAATCGGACAAGTCTTCGAATCCTCAATAATCCCGCGACCGACACCGATCCATCAGCCACTGCGCACCCCATCGCAAGGTGCGCAACTGATGCTGGATCAGCCTGGCAGCAGGCAGCCTTTTTTCTTCAAGGACTCCAGGACCCAGGAGCGGTCGTTGGTGCCTTGGGCAATTTTTTCCATCTGTGCGGTTTCGGCAGCGTGTTTGGCGGTAGCATGCGCATAGACCTCGGCAACATGGTCGTAAGGCACACACAGCATGCCATCGTCATCACCGATCACCAGGTCGCCCGGCTCGATCACCATACCATCAATGGCGATCGGCACGTTGATCTCGCCCGGGCCATCCTTGTAAGGACCGCGGTGCGAAACACCTGCAGCGAACAACGGGAATTCACCCGCGCCAATGTTGGCAGCGTCGCGGATGGCGCCGTTGATGACGATACCGGCCACGCCACGCTTGACCGCGTAGGCCACCATCATTTCACCGATCAGAGCGTTGGTCAGGTCGCCGCCGGCATCGACGACGATCACGTCGCCCGGCTGAGCGATGTCGATCGCGTAGTGCAGCATGAGGTTGTCACCCGGACGGGCTTTGACGGTCAATGCCGGACCGCACAGCCCGCCTTCGCGATGCATGGGGCGCAAGCGGGCACCACCTGCAGTCATGCGGTTCATCGAGTCGCTGACGTTAGCCACCGGAACTTCACGGTAGCGTGCAACCCACTCATCGCCGACTTTACGTGTGCGCTCAAGCACTTGGAAGCCAATGCTCATGTGACATACCTCTCTTGGTGTTATTCGACATCATTGGTATTTTCGAAACCTATTTCTAGAATGGCATTTCATTAAAATCATGACAACGGAATTTTTGCTCGCTTTTTTCGCAAAATCGAGTCTGCAATCAATTTTCTTGCAATGGCGTTTCATTATGGTAGGGTCTAGGTCAATGCTGCACATGCGCGGCAGACCGCCCCTGAACTGCCCCTGACAAGAACAAGGTATCCACGATGTCCCGTACCATTCTGCTGACCGGCCCCGAGCTCGCCGCCGAGGCCATGCACCTTGCCGCCGAACAGGGCGTCAGAATCGTCCCCACCACGCCCTACCTGCCGAGCGAGGAACTGGAAGCGATCATTCGCGCTGAACAGCCCGATGCCATCGTGGTACGCCAGGGCAATCTGACCCGCGCCATGATCGAGGCTTCGGACAAACTGAAAGTGATCGCAAAGCACGGCGTGGGCTATAACACCATCGATATCCAGGCCGCCGCAGACCGCTGCATCCCGGTATCGATCGCCGTTGGCGCCAATGCCCAGTCGGTGGCCGAGCTAGCCTTCGCCCTGATGTTCAGCGTGGCCCGCCAAACCGCGCTGCTGGATGCGCGCATGCGTGACGGGCATTGGGACAAGGCCTCGGCCAACGGCATCGAGCTGTCGGGCAAGACCTTGGGCCTGATTGGCCTGGGCTCGATCGGGGGCATCCTCATGGACCTGGTGGCGCCGCTGCGCATGAAGGTCAAGGTGTTCGACCCATACCTCAAGCAACTGCCAGAACGCCCGCATCTCGAACGTGAAGAGGACTTCGATCGCCTGCTGGCTGAAAGCGATATCATTAGCCTGCATTGCCCGCTGACCGAGACCAACCACAACCTGATCGGCGCTGCCCAACTCGAGCGCATGCGCCCAGGCGCCATCCTGATCAACACTGCCCGTGGCGAGCTGATCGATACCAACGCCTTGGTGAAAGCGCTCAGCGAACGCCGCATCGCCGGTGCCGGGCTGGACACATTCAATCCCGAGCCGCCGCCTGCCGACAGCCCGCTGTGGGGCCTGCCGTCCTTGGTCGCCACACCGCATGTCGGCGCCAACACCACCGAGGCCCGTGACCGTGTAGGCCTGGTAGCGTTGAAACAGATTCTCGATGTCTGGGCGGGCATTGCTCTGGACCCGCGTTGCGTGGTCAATCGCCACCTGTTCGCCAGCTGACCGCACTCCCTCGCGCGCCGCTTCGCGAGAAGGGGCACGCTCCCGACGCTTCACTCCAGAAAAAAAACAATTGGAGAGCACCATGACTTCAGCAAGCCCCCAGCCGGACGATCTCGAACGCAGTACCATGCGCCGTGTCGCATGGCGCCTTCTGCCATTCCTGATCATCTGCTACCTCATTGCGATCATCGATCGGGGCAACATCGGCATGGCATCCCTGCAGATGAACGAGGACCTGCAGCTCACGGCCAAGGTCTTCGGCTTTGCCAGCAGCCTGTTCTTCTTTGCCTACTTCCTGGTGGAAGTGCCCAGCAACCTGGCCATGCAACGGTACGGCGCGCGTATCTGGATCGCTCGCATCATGATCACCTGGGGCCTGATTTCCGCAGGCACGGCGTTCGTCCAGGGCGCCAACTCCCTCTACGTGATGCGTTTTTTGCTAGGCGCTGCCGAGGCCGGCTTCTTCCCAGGTGTACTGCTGTACCTTACCTACTGGCTGCCGTCGGCCTACCGTGCACGCATGGTGGCACTGTTCATGGTGGCGATCCCTGCTGCCAACTTCATCGGTTCGCCACTCTCGGGCCTGCTACTGAGCCTGGATGGCTGGTTGGGTATGCGTGGCTGGCACTGGCTGTTCATTCTCGAAGGGATACCTGCAGTACTGCTTGGCATCGCCTGCCTGTTCGTGCTCACCGACCGCCCAGAGCAAGCCAGGTGGCTGAGCGACGAGCAGCGCGGCTGGCTCACTCGGCGCCTGGCTGATGAAGCCTCGAAAAAGACCGCCATCGGCCATATCTCGCTGTGGAAGCTGCTGCGCCACAAGGATATCTGGGTGTTGGCACTGATCTACTCGGGCGCTTCCGCCGCTGGCAGCACCATGAGCGTATGGGCCCCGCAGTTGCTGAAAACCTTTGGCCTCAGCGCCCTGGAAATCGGCCTGGTCAACGCCATCCCTTACGGCATTGCCTCGGTGCTGATGATCTTCTGGGGCCGCAGTTCCGACCGTACCGGCGAGCGTCGCTGGCACACCGCGATGACCATGCTGCTGATCGCGGCGGGCCTGCTGATGACCTTGTTCACCGCTTCTCTGCCGGCAACGGTGGCGATGCTGACCATGGTACTGGTGGGCGCGTATTCGATGAAAGGGCCGTTCTGGGCACTGGTGTCCGGCTGGCTGTCTTCCTCGACCGCTGCCGCGGGCCTTGCCGCCGTAGGCGCCATGGCCAACCTGATCGGCGGAGGCCTTATGGTCAATGCCTACGGCGCCATTCACGATGCCACCGGCAGCTACTCCCTGGCGCTGATGCCCTTGGCCGCGCTGTGCACCGTGGCCGGTATCGCAGTACTGGTAATCGGCCGCAAACGCCAGCACGAGCAAGCTGAATCAGCCAGCGCCGTTAGCGCAAAATAAGCCACGCGAGTCGCACCTCGATGCCCACTTTCTTACTTCAGGAATGTGGGCATAGTCATTTCACAACGGCAAGAAGTGTCCGCCTCAACCTCAGCTCATCGAAGCCAACCAGGCCCTCCACCCTCCCCATTCGGTGATGTCTGCGGCACCATCGAGTCCCGCGCCTTCGCATATGAAACCTGTCTCCCAGCGACCATCGCTCAGTTCCACCTTGCCCAGCCCCAAAGGCGCAGGGATACCGGTCAGGAATGAGCCCAGCTCCGTGCTCGGCATCTCCCAAACCTCCACTGCGATGGCGACGCCCCCTTCCTGCACCCGCACCATCCCGGGTCGTTTCACAGGCCCGCCGGCAAGCGCGTAGAGCTTGTAATGGGGGGAGCTGCTTGTGGACTCCAGCAACCGAGCCCCACGATGCTGGAGCTGCCAATTGAGCGCGAGCCCATCCAGATGGGCACCACAAACGACCAGGCGGGCCATGTCGTTGCGAGCATCGATCGCCGGTGCTTCGAACCCTTGGTAGGCGTTTGCGAGGCTCAGCAGGTAGTGGTCAGTGAATGCCCGACCGAATAGCGTGATCCCCCAAGGCAGGTCGTTCTTCATGACACCGCTGGGCACAGCAACGGCTGCGTAATCGAGCAGGTTCATGAAGTTGGTGTAATAGCCCAGCTCAGAGTTGCGCTTCACGGGTTCATCAGCGAGCTCGGCCAAGGTCACGGGGCGACCAATTGTGGGCGTAAGCACACAATGCAGGTCTTTCAGGACTTCATCACATTTGGCCTTGAGCATCTGCAACCGATACTGAGCACGGAACGTATCGACGCCGCTTACCTTCGGGCCTTTCTCAAGCACCGCATGAATGACTGGCAGCACGGCTTCTGGGTGTACCTGCGCGAGCTCTCCCACCACACTGTAACGCTCGGCAACCCACGGGCCTTCGTACAACAAGCGGGCAGCTTCAAGGAATGGCGAAAGGTCGATGGTGACCGGCTCTCCCCCCAGCGACTTCAGTCGCTGGATGGACGCTTCAAACAGGCCAGGCCCCTCGCTGCATCCAAAAAACTCCAGGTCGCACTCGCGTGGGATGCCAAACCGGAAGGAAGTGATGCGCCCGAACGCACTGCCATCATTCCAAGCAGGGTTGGCTCTGCTGTATTCGTCCGCAGGATCTTGCACAGCAAGCAAGGCCAACAATTGGCTGGCCTCCCGTGCTGTAGCCGTAAATGTAGTGACGCAATCCAGCGTTCGGCATGCAGGTACGACTCCAGCAGTCGAAATCAGCCCCCTTGTTGCCTTCAACCCTACAAGCCCATTGAGGGCTGCAGGTACGCGACCTGAACCTGCAGTATCGGTACCCAGGGCGAAACTGGTGATACCCAGCGCCACGGCCAAAGGTGATCCGGCGCTTGATCCACCTGAGGGGTAATCACGATTCACACTGTTCACGCATGCACCGTATGGTGATCTCGTGCCATTCAGCCCTGTCGCAAACTGATCGAGGTTGGTCTTGCCTAATGGAACGGCCCCGAGGTCGATCAGCCGCTGGACGACGCTGGCCGAGCGAACCGGGATGTAAGCATACGCAGGGCAAGCCGCCGTGGTCGGCACGCCTGCCAAATCGATGTTGTCCTTGATGGCGAAAGGCACCCCATACAAGGGCAAACGCTCAATAGGCGTCGACTCCAGCACCGCAAGGTACGGCTCAAGCTCCTCAGCGCTCAGAAGATGGATGAACGCGTTGAACTGGGGGTTGATGGCCTGGGCCTCGTCACGCAATGCCAGAATCAGTTGGCGAGGGCTCACGTCACCACGCACATAGCGTTCACGCAATACATCGATTCGCAGATCATTCTTCATGCTGCCGCCCCTTTTGCGATAGGCTCAATGACAACTACGCGCTGACCGGCACGAATGGCTGCCCCTGGCTCCACGTGAATCTCCCTGACGACACCTGCACAAGGCGCGCAGACCGGTATTTCCATCTTCATGGATTCAAGTACCACCAAGGTCGTGCCCGCCTCGACCTCATCACCAGCGGCAACCTGGACTTGCCACAAATTGCCGGCAATCGGGCTCTCTACGCCCAGCAAATGGCTGGGGATAGGGCTTTCCTCGCTCGTTGGGGCGGCCGCCTCGCTACTTTCGAAGTGCGCTTGTCCCGTATCAATCCAACGCTGCCGCTCGGCTGCAAACGCGCTCTGTTGCTGGCTACGGAAGGTTGCGATGCTGTCCGCCTCACCCGCCAGAAACTCTTGGTAATCCGCCAGTCGTAGTTGACTCTCCTCGATACGCAGGTCGTATCGGCCGAGCGGAAAGTCCCTACGGATGCGTTGCAACTCTTCAGCGGTCACGTGGTAGAAGCGAATTTGGTCAAAGAAGCGGAGCAGCCAAGGTTTGCCACCGAAAGCCTCTACTTCTCGATAGCGGTTCCACATCTGCAGGGTTCGCCCGACAAATTGATAACCTCCCGGCCCCTCCATGCCGTAAACGCACATGTAAGCACCACCGATGCCGACCGCGTTTTCTGCAGTCCACGTACGTGCGGGGTTGTACTTGGTGGTCACCAGGCGGTGCCGAGGATCGAGCGGAGTTGCCACGGGAGCTCCGAGGTATACGTCCCCAAGGCCCATGACCAGGTAACTGGCCTCAAACACCGTGCGCTGCACCTCCTCCAGGTTCGCAAGATCGTTGATGCGACGTATGAACTCCAGGTTGCTTGGGCACCAGGGGGCATCCTTGCGCACAGTGGTCATGTATTTTTCGATGGCCAGCTGGCACGCAGGATCGTCCCAAGACAGAGGTAGGTGAACGATTCGAGAAGGCACCGCAAGATCCTTAGCTGCGCAGACCGCATCCCACTCGCCGGCGATAGCTTCCAACAGGTGGCCTAAGGAAAGTCGCTCCGGCTGGTAGTGCACCTGAAGCGAGCGGATCCCGGGTGTCAGATCGATGACCCCTGGGAGTGCTTGAGCTTCGAGAGCTTGCATCAAAGCATGGCCACGGAACCGCAGCACCAGATCAAGCTCTGGTTCGCCAATCTCGAGCAATAAATGGGTATCACCAGCCAATCGGGCTACCAGTCGCATCTCGCCCTCCCCCAAGTCCATTACGATTGGGGACACAAGCTCGGACATTTTCACATCGGATGTGCTGCGCACCGGCACCTCCCCCAGCAACGGCGAAGTCGCCAGTGCTCGGGCACGCGCGATGTCTGTAGGTACAAACCTGACCTTATCGCCGGCTTTAAGCTGCCCCAGCTTCCACAGGTCGGCCTCGATCACTGTGACCGGACAGACGAAACCACCCAGGCTTGGGCCGTCCGGGCCCAGAATCACCGGCATGTCGCCCGTAAAATCCACGGCCCCGATCGCATAAGGATTGTCATGGATGTTGGAGGGATGCAGCCCAGCCTCCCCTCCGTCGGCGCGCACCCACTCGGGTTTTGGCCCGATCAACCGAACACCGGTGCGGCTCGAATTGAAATGCACTTCCCACTCTGTGGCGAAGAATGTCTCGATATACGCCGGTGTGAAATACTCGGGCGCCCCATGGGGGCCGTAAATCACACGGATCTCTCGGCGCGCCCCCAGCGGTTCCTGCTCTGGCAGTTGCCTGCCTGCACTTGAGTCAGTCAAGCGGCTGATGTGCAGCACATCCCCCGCGCGCAAGGCTCGACCTGCGTGACCGCCAAACTGCCCCAGGGTGAAAGTGCTCTTGCTGCCCAGATACTCCGGTACCTGGATGCCTCCACGTACACACAGGTAGGCCCTGGTGCCAGCACCAACGATCGTGCCGATGCTGAGTACCGAACCAGCCTTGATCATCAGTGCAGTGTTCATCGGCACGACGTTGCCATCGATCAGTACCGGAATCTCCGCCCCCGTGACGGCTACCACGGCGTCAGCATTGAATCGCATGCTTGGCCCGGTCATGGTGATTTCGAGTCCAGCCTCACCTTCCGGGTTGCCGATCAGTTGATTGCCAAGGCGCAATGCTCGACTGTCCATTGGCCCAGACGGCGGCACTCCGACGGCCCAGTACCCCTGGCGTCCAGGGTAGTCCTGGACGCTAGTCTGAGTGCCGCCGCTGAGTATCTCGATGGTTGACGCTTTATACACCAACCCCTCAAGGCAGCGTGTCCAGGGCTTGCCGGTCGCGAATGGGGCATCCAGCAGGATCTGCTTGAGGTACTCCCGGTTGGTTTCCACGCCGTAGATGACGCTGTTGTCGAGCGCAGCGTGCAAACGAGAACAAGCTTGGTCGCGATCCTCTGCCCAAGTGATGACCTTGGCGATCATGGGGTCGAAAAACGGAGGAATCTCACACCCCGCCTCTACCCATGTATCGATACGTAGGGTTTGGCCTTCTGCGTGCGGAAATTGAACGGCCGTGAGCAAACCAGGGCTGGGCTGGAATTCCTTACCTGGATCTTCTGCATAGAGGCGCGCCTGCACGGCATGGCCCCGAGGCGTCAGGGTGCGCGCCAACTCCTTGAGCGGTGCCAGGGTTCCAGCCGCGAGCTCAACCATCCAGCGAACAAGATCAATACCCCACACCTGCTCGGTAACGCCATGCTCGACCTGCAGGCGGGTGTTGACCTCCAGGAAGTAGAATTGCTGCGCATCGCTGTCGAACACGAACTCAACAGTACCTGCGCTCCGATAGCTCACTGCCTTGGCCAGACGAATGGCAGCTTCACAAAGTGACTGGGAAATCCGGTCAGTGAGATCAGGAGCCGGGGTCTCTTCCAGCACCTTCTGGTTGCGGCGCTGGACTGAGCAATCACGCACACCCAGTGCGATGACATCCCCACACCCATCCCCGAAAATCTGGACTTCAAGATGACGCGCACGCTGGATGTACTTCTCGATGAAGACGCCTGCATCACTGAAGTTGTTCTGACCTAACCGCCTGACAGTCTCGAAGGCATCTGCGAGCTCTGTCGGTGACCAACATACCCGCATGCCGATTCCGCCGCCGCCGGCCGTGCTTTTGAGCATGACCGGATAGCCCACCGCCTGCGCAGCTGCAACAGCCTCCTCCACGCTGTCGAGCAGTTCGGTACCCTCAAGCATTGGGACGCCGTACTTGCGCGCCAAAGCGCGCGCAGTATGTTTGAGGCCAAACAGCTTCAACTGATCTGCAGTGGGGCCGACAAAGGCTATCCCAGCCGCCTCACAAGCCGCCGCGAAAGCCGCATTCTCTGAGAGGAAGCCGTAACCTGGGTGAATGGCGCCCGCGCCCGTTTCCTTGGCAGCAGCAAGGATCTTGTCGACGCAGAGATATGTGTTGGCAGCAGCTCCTTCTCCCAGGCTCACAGCTTGGGCTGCATCACGAACGTGAAGGCTGGCTACGTCAGCTTCTGCGTAGACAGCGACACCTTTTACATCCATTTGGCGAAGCGTACGCAGGATCCTGCAGGCGATAGCGCCACGGTTGGCAATCAACAATGAATCGAACATAAGAAGCCCCTTACGACGGTACATGTCCGTGCGGTTGGGTTGTGGGTCGTCCCACAGTGCTTATGAGGTCTTGGGGTCGTCCCCAGCCTGGATCAGGAGTGCTTGTCAGGACAGTCTGGCGGGTCGCTGCGGTATTGGATGCGCCCAGCACGGTAGTGGCAGTACACGAAGAACATGTACCTCAAACGCTTTACCCAGGTTTTCATGCCCATATGGTCAGCTCTGCGGGTGTTGGGTCGTAGCCGTTGCAGGGGTTGTTCAACTGCGGGCAGTTGGAGATGAGCACGATTACATCCATCTCTGCGCGCAGCAGCACATATTTACCTGCCGCCGAAATGCCGTCCTCAAAGGTCAGGCCGCCTTCCGGAGTGACCGGGACATTCATGAAGAAATTGATGTTCGGGCTGATGTCGCGCTTGCTCAACCGGCCATCATGGCTGCAGGCCCGAAGGTAATTGTCACGGCAGCTGTGCATGTGACGCTTGTCCAGGGCATAACGGACGGTATTGCTCTCCTGTGCACACGCACCGCCGAGTGTGTCGTGGCGCCCGCAGTTATCTTCGATGAGGGTGAGTAATGGTCGGCCCAGGTTTGAGTACAGAACGCTGCCTTTGCCCAGGTAAACATTGTTCTGCCGCCGCAACGTGCGCTGGACGTCGTAGCGCTCACGAGGATTCGCGGCACTGTAGAACAGGGTATCGATCGCCTGGTTACCTTCGAGATCCCGGATGCGTAGAATCTGGCCAGCCTTCACTTCGGTCAGCCATGGTTCTCCGGCTGGAATGGTGGCTTGGTATAAGGCATTTTCAAGGTGCAATGGTGCAGTCATGAGGCGTCCTCAGGCATGAATCCGTTGGGTGTTGATGAAACCGCGCTCGTTCTCTGGCCGCGAAGTTCGACAGTGTTCGGCGACCGCGTCCGCAGCCTTCATGAAGGTGAGCTCGACAGGCTTTGGCGAATAGGTCTTCGAAGGGTCCATCGGATGCTGAAGGGCTGTAATCACGAACAAGGTGTCCATCGGTGCGTAAAGCTCGATGCAGTCTCCGGCTTTGGAATTACCCTCGACAAACCGCAGCCCGCCATGGGCATCGACGTCGACGCGACTGAACAGATTGAGCACCATCGTCAGATCGCTCAAGCCCAGCCCCCACTTGCCCATTTCGACGAGCAGGTTGTCCGCGCCGTTGCGGAAGAAACCATTGCGCAACTCCTGGTAACGGCCGTTACCGTATTTCTCTACGACCTCCTGAGCGCAAAGCACGCCACCGATGCTGTCACTCCAACCACAGGTATCACGAGTGATTGCAGCGAGCACCCGCCCCATATCCGAGTAAAGGCAATGGCCTGCAGTGAGCTTTGCGGTGTGCTGACACTTCAAGCTGTCGGGCAGATTCAGGCGCTCGGTCTTCTCGTGGGCGTTGAACAGCATGGCGCTGACGTTCGCCCCGCCCTCCACGTCGGTCAGGCGCAACAACTCACCACGCTTGAGCACGAATGAGAGGTGTCCTCCTCCCGGTAGCAACTCATTGGAAAACACAGTTGTTTCGATCATGGGTAGCAGTCCTTGGTTGGTTGAATCGCACACGACAGCGATGCAGCAGCAGCCAGCCGCGAATCTGTGCGTTTACTGTTGAGTGGCAAGTCGTAGGTCACGCGCGCGCCGTATGAGAGGGGTGCATGGGGGTCGACGCGAATCTTGTCGAACACCATCAGCCGAGTACCCAGGCTGAATCCTTCGCTAAGGTCGTGGGTCACCATGAAGACTGTCAGGCCCGTCTCCTTCCACAGCTCCAGCAGCAGCGCATGCATGTCCTTGCGAATACCAGGGTCGAGCGCGCCAAACGGCTCATCAAGTAGCAGAACGCGAGGTTTCATGATCAACGCCTGCGCGATAGCCAGGCGTTGCTGCATCCCGCCAGAGAGCTGTGAAGGGTATTTCCCAAGTGCTGCCTGCAGACCCACTTTGCGCAAAAGCTCTGCCGCCTGATCCCGAGCAGCGCGTTTTCTCGCTCCGAATAGTCGACCAAGCAGAAACGCGTTCGGCAACTCAAGTCCCAGTGCGACATTGTCCAGCACCGTGAGATGTGGAAAGACGGAGTAGCGTTGGAACACGACGCCACGTGCAGGATCGGGCTCGGCGCAAAGCGGTTGGCCACCCAGAAGGATCTGACCTTTACTCGGGGTTTCCTGGCCCAGGAGCAGGCGCAAGAACGTGGATTTTCCGCATCCGGAAGTCCCGACCAGGGTGCAGAACTCGCCCTCCTCGATCGTGAGGTTCAAGCCCTCCAGCACCACATGCTCTGCGTACTGCTGCCATACATTCTTGACTTCGATGAAGCTCATGCTCGCGCGCCCTCATACCAGGGGAAGGCTCTACGTGTGAGCGTCCTCAGCCCCCAATCCATCAACCAGGCCAGAAGCGTGATCCAAACGACGTATGGAAGAATCACGTCCATCGCCAGGTAACGGCGCACCAGGAAAATCCGATAGCCCAAGCCGTTTTCAGAGGCGATGGCTTCGGCAGCGATCAGGAATAGCCATGCGGAGCCGAGCACCAGACGCAGTGAAATCAGCAGGCGCGGCAGTAACTGCGGCAGGACGACCCGCAGGATCAGCGTCCAGGTACTGGCCCCCAACGTCTGGGCCTTGATCAGCAGCTCCACCGGGATCTCTCGGGCCCGTTGTTCGAGGTCACGGGCCAGGATGGGGGTGATCCCGATGGCGATGAGCATCACCTTGGACAATTCGCCCAGCCCGAAGACAATGAACAGGATCGGCAGAATGGCCAGTGGCGGAATCATCGACAGCACGACGAGCATGGGTGACAGCGATGCGCCAACCAGCGGCAAGGTACCGGCAGCGATACCCAGGCACAGGCCGGCCCCTGCAGCGATGGCCAGGCCAGTACCCAGCCGTTGCAGGCTGGCGCCTGTGTCCTGCCACAGCAGGTAGGCACCACTGCGCTTGTCCTCGGTGAACGCCATGCGCTTCACAGCGTCGGACATTTGCATGGCGCTGGGCAGTAGCTTGTCGTTGGGGTTGTCAGCCAGGCGCTGCGCCGAACTCACGAAGTACGCGCACAGCACCAGGACCAGCGGGAGTATCACCAGCAACAGCCGTGAACTCCGATCGGGATGTCGGTTGATCAAGCGCATTGAGCACTCTCCGCTTACAGGGCGCCGTCGACGGCCATTTGCACGTAGGTCGGGTCAAAGCGCAGCTTCAAGTTGGCCTGGTCGCCCAGGGTGACATCGTTGGCGAAACTCATCCCCACCACATTGCTGTCGGGTGCTCCATCACCCAACAAACCGTGCTCGAACGAAAAGTTCGCGACCTTCGCCATGGTCTCCGGCAGATCCGGGCTCTTGGCGAATACCAGTGCATCGTGAGCGGTGAAGAACAGGTGGGTGGTTGCCAGTTGAGACCTGAAACCGGCAAGGTCAGTACCCGAAGCCTTGGCCATGTGCTCCTCGGCGGCTTCGGAGCTGGCGTCCTTGGCGTTCATCATGCTCATGACCTCAAACCACGCCCCTGTGAGCACCTTGCCAAGTGCGGGGTTGTCTTTGAGGGTTTCGGTGTTGACCACCATCATGTCCAGGATCTCGCCAGGTATCTGGCTGGAACTGAAGACTTCGGTTACACCGGGAGTGGCCTTGATGTCGGCGAGCATCGGATTCCAGGTGGTGACGGCCTGGACGCTCTCGGTGTTGAAAGCGGCGGAGATGTCCGCATCAGACGTATTGATCACCTTCAGATCTTTCTCTCGAAGGTTGGCCGTATCGAGTGCGCGGGCTAGCAGGTAATGCGACACCGATAGCTCGACCAGATTCACATCCATGCCTTTAAGGTCGGAAACGGTCTTGCCTGCCCCCTTGATGACAACACCGTCGTTGCCGTTGGAGTAGTCGCTGACGATCAATGCCGTGCTGTCGACACCGCCAGCAGCTGGGATCGTGAGCGCGTCCATATTGGTCATGGTGCAGCCGTCGAACTGGCCAGCGGTGTACTGGTTGATCGACTCCGCGTAGTCGTTGAGCTGAGTCAGAGCGACATGGATACCGTACTTCTTCGCCCATTTGTCGACGATGCCTTGTGCCTGAGCAAACTCCCAAGGCATCCAGCCGGCATAGATCGTCCAGCAGACGTTGAAGTCTGTCTTGGCCGCAGCGTGTGATGAAGTGGCAGCCAACAGGCCAATGCCTGCTGCCATGAAAGCGGAGAGTAGGGGCTTTCGCATGGTGGGACTCCAGTTGACGGTGAGCGGACAGGAGCAGCGCATCACCCTCTACAAGGTGGTCTGTCTCCCGGGCTTTTATCCCGCCGTGTAACCTCAACTGGAGGTCGTCAGCTCTCGGTCCAGACACTCGTTTTTGCGAGCCGGAACCCTAGCCAACCATTTTTCAAATTGTGGTGCACTCAGCCAGCGCTGCTCCTGCACGGAATTACATGATGCGAGAGGCGTGCCAAGCTCGCGGGATCAATGCCATTGCCGCTGCGACCCCGCAGTTACGGCCAGTTGAGCGACAGGCACAACTGATCGCCTAGCGATCTTTCATTGCTGTGCGCGCTGTGAGGCGCCTCTTTTAAGGGCGGCGATGCCCTTAAAGTGGGCAAAAAGGTGGTTCAGCAGAATCCGGCGCATCAGTTTCTCTAATCCGTCATGCTCGTTATTCATTGCACTGATCATCATTTCAGGCAGACTTCTGCCACTAATTATTGGAGGTGAGACGTGGCGGGTGAAAAATCTATCTCTGCCCTATTACGCGGTATGAGCCCAATCCTCAACGAAGGTGAGTACGTCTTCTGCACCGTCGCTGACTTCGCAGGGCTGAGCCCGGACGACCTGGTGGGTAGCTTCAAGGAAAAAGAAGGCTTGACCTTGATCATCGAGCGAAGCCGAGCAGAAACGCTCGGGCTGAAGTTTGATTTCGTCGCTGCGTGGATCACCCTGACCATCCATTCGGCCCTGGATGCAGTCGGCTTGACTGCGGCGTTCTCGACCGCTCTGGGCCAAGCAGGGATCAGCTGCAATGTGATCGCAGCCTATTTCCACGATCATGTCTTCGTAGGCAAAGATGATGCGCAAAAAGCGATGAAGGTGCTGAACACCCTTTCCCAGACTTCTGAGTGAGGCTGGTCGAGACGCTTTACCGCTCAAGGCATGTACGCAGTCCCATCATCGCAGTGCCACATCTGAGTCAGTTGACCACCCGCCACCCAGGGCGAGGTAGGCAGCAATAGCAGCACGCACCGCTTCAGTTTGCGCAACTGCTCGGGAATCCGATGTCCTGAGAAGCTGCTGATCTGCGTTCAGAACGTCTATCAAACTGGCTACGCCGTTCTGAAATGCTACGAAGGACGAACGTCGTGCTTGCTCCAGGGATACCTCACCGCGTTTGAGCGACTGTGCCTGCGCTTGCCGATTGATCAATGCAGACAAAGCTGTTTCAACATCTTCCGAAGCCTCCAGCACAGACTGCCGATAGATGGCCAGGGCTTCGGCTTCACGTCCTTTGGCCTGGTCTATCTGCGCGTTGATGCGGCCAAAATCAAAGAGTCGCCACCTCAAGCCGAGCAATACGGCTGATTGGTCGGCATCGCCCGTGAAAAATGTTCCGCCAGAGGTAGACGCACTGCCGATCAGCCCGCCTATCGAGAATTTTGGGTAATACTCACTGATCGCACTGCCGATCATGGCATTGGCAGCCATGAGCCTGCGCTCAGCGGCGATCAGGTCGGGCCGACGGCGGAGCAGATCGGAAGGTTTGCCGATTTGCGCAAGCGCAGGCACCTGAGGGATTGACGAGGCAATTGCCATCTGGGCGCGGTGGGTACCTGGCGCACTGCCAAGCATGACATCCAAGGCGTTGAGAGCCGCATCCAGGCCCGCACGCAAAACTGGCACGGTTGCCTCGACTTGAGACAGTTCGCCTTCGGTTTGACGAACCTCGTAGTCAGGCGCCAGACCTTTGCGGTTGAGCAGGTTGACTTTGGCCAGAAGGTCTTGCTGTGTCTGCACCTGGTTCTGAGCAATGGCCAGGCGCGCCTGCAGCCCCCTCACGGTGGTGTAGATATCGGCTGTTTGCGCGGCAACGGCAAGACGCGTCGCGATTGCCCCCGCCTCAGAAGCCTGGTACTCACCGACGGCGGCTTGCCGATCACGCCGCAGCCCACCAAACAAGTCGATTTCCCAGCTTGCTTGCAGATTGAGTTCATAGCTGTTGCCGTAGCGGTCATAGTCAGGCGTTGAGTTCAGCAGCTGGCCCAATGGCGTTTCAACGGATTGCCGTGAGCGTGCAGCTTGACCATTGATACCCGCGGACGGCACAAGCGCCGCGGTCGCTGAGCCCAGTGCTGCGCGAGCCTGAGCTACGCGGGCCTGTGCCTGCGCCAACTGCAGGTTTTGCCCCAGCGCCTCGGTCACAAGCCTGCTCAACAAAGGATCTCCAAATCCTTCCCACCAGACATCGAGGCTGCCGACCGATGTGTCGCTTGCGGTCAACGGCTGTGCATCCGTGACGTAATGATCGGCCAGCGCAACCTCTGGCTGTTTATAATCCGGGCCAACCATGCACCCTGCAGTGAGACTGGCGCTCAACAGCAGAGCAATCGTTCGGTAGGGAAGCATGATGATTCTCATAGACCAAGAGGAGATGTGACCATATTATATTTTGGTCACACTCTGTCAATCAGTTCCAGGATGCTTCAAAAATGAGTAAATCTTCTCCACCCTCGCCGGCGCGCGGGCCAGCCGACCACGACGTGAGGGATCAGATCATCCAGGCTGCCATGGAGCACTTCGCCCATTATGGGTACGACAAAACCACTGTCTCAGACTTAGCCAAATCGATCGGCTTTTCAAAGGCCTACATCTACAAGTTCTTCGAATCCAAACAAGCGATCGGAGAGGTGATTTGCTCCAGTCGGCTTGCGCTCATCATGCAGCGCATTGCGACGGCCACCAGCGACGCCCCGACTGCATCGGAAAAGTTGAGACGTCTATTCCGAGCGATCGCTGAGGGCGGGGCTGACCTTTTCTTCCACGACCGGAAGCTCTATGACATAGCGGCAGTGGCATCGCGCGACCAATGGTCGTCGGTCAAGTCTCATGAGGCCAATATCAGTAAGGTCATTCTGGAGATCCTGACACAAGGCCGCGACGCAGGAGAATTTGAACGCAAGACCCCCCTGGACGAACTGACGCTGGCGATTTTTCTGATCATGAGGCCATACGTAAATGCCGCGCTCCTTCAGCACAACCTGGACACGCTTCAGGATGCGGTCGTCCAACTGCCGGCTTTGATACTCAGAAGTCTCGCCCCTTAGCAGAGCGTGACCATTGACAATATTGGTCACTGGTAGAAAAATGGGATTCCTATATCGCCTTTTGAGAAAGGGATCCCATGCGCCTGCGTCCTGCCGCCATAGTCGGTTGCTTACTCCCACTCGCCCTTGTCGCTTGCGGGGACTCTTCACCTGGAAAAGACCCGAGAGACACACCGCCGGTCGTGAAAGCGGTCTCGGTACAGGACGCGTCAGCCCTTGCACGTTCGTTTTCCGGAGTAGTGGTCGCTCGCATACAGAGTGACCTCGGCTTCCGAGTATCCGGAAAAATCCTGCAGCGCCTGGTCGATACCGGGCAAACAGTCAAACGCGGTCAGCCCTTGATGCGTCTGGATCCGGTGGATCTGAATCTACAGGCACGCGCACAGCAAGAGGCCGTAACTGCCGCTCGGGCACGGGCCAAGCAGACCGGTGACGACGAAGCTCGATATCGAGGGCTGGTTGCCGAGGGCGCGGTCTCGGCCTCGTCCTACGACCAGATCAAAGCTGCGGCTGATGCTGCGAAGGCGCAACTCAGTGCCGCGCAAGCTCAGGCTGACGTTGCCAGGAACGCCACCGAATATGCGGTATTGCTAGCCGACGCCGATGGTGTGGTGATGGACACGCTGGCCGAACCGGGCCAGGTCGTCAGTGCTGGTCAAGCGGTTGTAAGGCTGGCCAGGGCCGGGCAACGAGAAGCTGTCGTCTACTTGCCAGAAACGCTTCGACCTGCACCTGGCTCGACTGCACTCGCCACGCTATTTGGCAAGCCTGCGCAGGCCGTACCCGCCAAACTGCGCTTGCTTTCAGATGCAGCAGACCCCATCACGCGCACATTCGAGGCCAGGTACGTGCTCACTGGGCCTATGGCGAGCGCGCCATTGGGTGCAACCATTACGCTTGAGATTCCGGATACCGATACGAATTTCGAAGCGAAGCAGATACCCATCGGCGCACTCTTTGACCCGGGTAACGGAGCTGGAGTTTGGGTGATAGCAGGCCAGCCGGCCAAGGTGTCCTGGCGCGCTGTGGAAGTTCTAAGTGTCAGTGACGAAAAAGCGGTCGTGAAGAGTGACCTGCACGCTGGCGATCGGATCGTGGCACTGGGTGCGCATCTGCTGCGCGATGGCGTCGAGGTCATGGAACAGGCTCAAACAGCTCAGGTCATGGGGCACCAACCATGAGCCAGCAGCGTTTCAACTTATCCGCGCTCGCGGTACGCGAGCGATCAATCACCCTCTTCCTGATTGTGCTGATCGCCTTCGCCGGCACGCTGGCCTTCTTCAAGCTGGGCCGTGCAGAGGATCCGCCCTTCACCGTCAAGCAGATGACGATTATCACTGCCTGGCCCGGCGCCACTGCGCAGGAAATGCAGGATCTGGTGGCCGAACCGTTGGAAAAACGCATGCAAGAGCTGCGTTGGTATGACCGTACCGAAACCTACACCCGGCCTGGGTTGGCGTTCACGATGGTGTCGCTGCAAGACAAGACCCCACCTTCGGCGGTTCAGGAGGAGTTCTACCAGGCCCGCAAGAAAGCGGGTGATCAGGCCAAGCTCATGCCAGCGGGCGTCATTGGCCCAATGCTCAATGATGAGTTCTCGGACGTGACATTTGCGGTCTACGCGCTCAAAGCCAAAGGCGAACCGCAGCGCCAGCTGGTACGCGACGCCGAAACACTGCGCCAGCAGCTGCTGCACGTCCCGGGCGTCAAGAAGGTCAACATCATCGGGGAACAGGCTGAACGGATATTCGTGTCCTTTTCCCATGACCGCCTGGCCACGCTCGGAATCACGCCACAGGACATCTTCTCGGCCCTTGACAACCAGAACGCCCTGTCACCGGCGGGCTCGGTCGAAACGCAGGGGCCACAAGTGGTGGTCAGGGTTGACGGCGCCTTCGATCAACTGGCAAAGATTCGCGAAACCCCTGTGGTCGCCCAGGGCCGCCCCCTGAAACTGTCGGATGTGGCCGACGTTGAACGCGGCTATGAAGATCCCGCGACGTTTCTGGTGCGTAACGATGGCGAGCCAGCCTTGCTGCTTGGCATTGTCATGCGCGAAGGCTGGAACGGCCTCGACCTTGGCAAAGCCCTGGAGGCCGAAACAGCCAAAATCAACGAAAGCATGCCCTTGGGCATGACGCTCAGCAAGGTCACCGATCAGGCGGTGAACATCACGTCCTCCGTCGACGAGTTCATGATCAAGTTTTTCGTTGCCCTGCTGGTCGTGATGCTTGTCTGCTTCCTCAGCATGGGCTGGCGTGTCGGCGTTGTCGTCGCAGCCGCGGTGCCATTGACACTGGCGATCGTATTCGTGGTGATGGCCGCAACAGGCAAGAATTTCGACCGGATTACGCTGGGTTCGCTCATCCTGGCCTTAGGGTTGCTGGTCGACGACGCGATCATCGCCATCGAAATGATGGTCGTGAAGATGGAAGAAGGTTACGACCGCATCAAGGCTTCGGCATATGCCTGGAGCCACACGGCAGCCCCCATGCTGTCCGGCACACTGGTTACCGCCATCGGATTCATGCCTAACGGTTTCGCCCAGTCCACTGCCGGTGAATACACCAGCAACATGTTCTGGATTGTCGGCATCGCCCTGATCGCATCCTGGGTGGTGGCGGTAGCGTTCACCCCCTACCTGGGCGTGAAGTTGTTGCCTCGGATCAAGACGATTGAAGGTGGTCATGCCGCTATTTACAACACCCGTCATTACAACCGATTCCGCGCTTTGTTGGGCTGGGTGATCGCACATAAATGGCTCGTGGCAGGCACCGTGGTTTCGACATTTGTGGCCGCCGTGCTTGGCATGGGATTGGTAAAGAAGCAGTTCTTCCCGACCTCCGACCGCCCCGAAGTGCTTGTGGAGCTGCAGATGCCTTATGGCACCTCCATCGAACAGACAAATGCCACTGCGATCAAGGTGGAGTCCTGGCTACGTCAGCAAGAGGAGGCAAAGATTGTCACCACTTACATCGGCCAAGGCCCGCCCCGCTTCTTCCTGGCAATGGCCCCTGAGTTGCCCGACCCGTCCTTTGCCAAGATTGTCGTCCTGACCGAAAACCAGGGCGCTCGTGAGGCCCTCAAGCATCGTCTTCGGGAGGCGGCCTCCGAAGGTCTGGCACCCGGCGCTCAAGTGCGGGTAACACAACTGGTATTCGGGCCCTACTCCCCCTACCCGGTCGCCTATCGGGTGATGGGCCCGGATGCCTCGCAACTGCGTCAGATTGCAGCACGCGTCCAAAGCGTGCTGCAGGCGAGCCCCATGATGAAGACCGTCAATACCGACTGGGGCCCGCTTGTTCCCACGCTTCACTTCTCCCTGAATCAAGATCGCCTGCAGTCGGTTGGCCTGACGTCCGCCTCGGTGTCGCAGCAGCTTCAGTTCCTGCTCACCGGTGTGCCGATCACGTCGGTCAGGGAAGATATCCGCTCTGTGCAGGTTGTAGGGCGTGCCGCTGGCCAGATCAGACTCGATCCTGCCCAGATCGAGAATTTCACCCTGGTAGGCTCGAACGGTCAGCGCGTTCCGGTTTCGCAGATCGGTGATGTGAGCATTCGCATGGAGGACCCCATCCTCCGTCGCCGCGACCGAACGCCCACCATGACAGTGCGGGGTGACATCGCGGAAGGGCTGCAGCCGCCTGATGTATCCACGGCGATCTGGAAAGACCTCCAGCCCATCGTCACGCAGCTGCCTGCGGGCTACAAAATCGAAATGGCAGGCTCTATCGAGGAGTCGGCCAAGGCCAGCCAGGCTATCGTCCCCCTCCTGCCGATCATGATCGCCCTGACTTTGTTGATCATCATACTGCAGGTGCGCTCTATCTCGGCGATGGTCATGGTGTTTCTGACTTCACCGCTGGGGTTGATCGGTGTAGTACCCGTATTACTGCTGTTCGGCCAACCGTTCGGCATCAACGCGTTAGTCGGCTTGATCGCGCTCTCCGGGATTCTGATGCGCAACACCCTCATCCTGATCGGGCAGATTGACCACAACCAGCTTGAAGGACTTGCGCCCTTCGACGCCGTGGTCGAGGCCACAGTGCAACGCGCACGCCCAGTGTTGCTCACGGCATTGGCAGCCATCCTGGCCTTCATCCCCCTCACCCACTCGGTGTTCTGGGGCACCTTGGCCTACACCCTGATCGGAGGCACGTTCGTGGGCACGATCATGACCTTGGTGTTCCTGCCGGCGATGTATTCCATCTGGTTCAAGATCCGCCCCAATAGCCGCATTGCCAAGCCAGAAGCTGCACACCGCGCCTGAGTAGACATTGCCTTCAACCCGTGCGTGCCCGATGCAATTCGAGGTGCGCTCATGATCCAACGAGAGGTCGAAATGACTCACAACGTTAATCAAAAACGCATCGTGGTGACCGGCACCGGCGTTGTCAGCCCGCTGGGCTGCGGCGTAAAGGAAGTCTGGCGGCGATTGCTGGCTGGGCAGTCCGGGATTCGCGCGCTTGCTGGCGATGTCGTCGAAGGCACTGGCGTGTCAGTGGGCGGCAGCGTGCCCACATTGGCCGAGGATGCCGTGGCAGGCTATCAACCCGAGCGGGTCATCCACGCCAAGGAACGCAAGAAGATGGATCGGTTCATCGAGTTTGCGCTGGTAGCAGCGGATGAAGCATTGCAGCAAGCCGGCTGGCATCCCGAGCGTCAGGCTGAACGCGCGCGCACCGCCACCATCATCGCATCGGGCGTCGGCGGCTTCGGTGCCATCGCAGAGGCGGTGCGCACCACTGACGCACGTGGCCCTCGCAAGTTGTCGCCCTTCACGGCGCCATCGTTCCTGGCCAATATGGCAGCGGGTCATGTCTCCATACGCTATGGCTTCGAAGGCCCACTTGGGGCACCCGTCACAGCCTGCGCTGCGGGGGTGCAGGCCATTGGCGACGCCGCTCGGCTCATCAGAAGCGGCGAAGCGGATATTGCGATCTGCGGTGGCGCCGAAGCGGCAATCGATCGTGTGACGCTAGGCTGCTTTGCGGCTGCACGAGCGCTCAGCACGGGCTTTTCGGATAGCCCTGAGCAAGCCTCCCGTCCTTTCGATAGCCAACGGGACGGGTTTGTCATGGCTGAAGGGGCTGGCTTGCTGGTGATCGAGTCGCTGGAACATGCGCTGGCCCGTGGCGCCAAGCCCCTGGCCGAGCTGGTCGGCTACGGAACGAGCGCTGATGCCTACCATCTGACCGCTGGCCCCGAAGACGGAAGCGGTGCCAGGCGCGCCATGCAACTCGCGCTGCAACAGGCGTCGATAGCGCCTGGGGATGTGGACCATATCAATGCGCATGCGACTTCGACCCAGGTTGGCGACAAGGGTGAACTTGCAGCGATTCGCGCCGTATTCGGTAGCGGCAGCGGCGTGGCGATTACATCGACCAAATCGGCCACCGGCCACCTCCTGGGGGCGGCAGGCGGTGTCGAAGCCATTTTCACGGTGTTGGCGCTGCAAGATCAGATCGTTCCACCCACGCTCAACCTGACTCAGGTCGATGATGCTGCGCTTGGCCTTGACCTGGTTGCACGAATAGCCCGTGAAATGCCCATCGAATATGCCTTGTCCAATGGTTTCGGATTCGGTGGTGTGAACGCCAGCGTACTGTTCCGACGCTGGGAGGCCAACGTATGAACAGCCGACTCGAAACACACGCCAACGAAGCTGAAGGTGATGTTCAGAGGGCCAACGTCCTGACGGCCAAGGTCATCCTGTTACTGGCAGCACTCGCTGCCATCAGCAACTTGTCCACCAATATCATCCTGCCCGCTTTTCCTGAAATGGCTCGACAGCTCAACGTCTCATCCCAGCAACTCGGGCTGACGCTCTCCAGCTTTTTCATTACGTTCGCCTTCGCCCAATTACTGGTAGGGCCGCTTGCCGATCGCTATGGCCGCAAGCGCCTGGTAGTAGGTGGGCTGATGATTTTCGTGGTGGGTACGTTTTGGGCGGCTAACGCCGCCACACTCGACATGCTGATCCTCGGACGGGTAATCCAGGCCATTGGCGTGTGTGCCGCCGCGGTTCTGGCCAGAGCCATCGCTCGCGATCTTTATGAGGGTGAGAACCTGGCACGCGCGTTATCGCTGACGATGATCGCTGCCGCCACAGCGCCAGGCTTCTCACCTTTGATCGGCAGTATGCTGAACACCACTTTGGGTTGGCGCGCACTTTTCATAGCCGTCGGCATGTCGGCAATCCTTATCGCGCTGTTCTACCTCAGAGGGATAGGTGAAACCCTTCCTGCCCATCGTCGGGTGACTCAATCAGTACCTGCGATCCTGATCGCATACGGCAAACTGGCGTCCAACCGCCTCTTCATTTTGCCCGCACTCGCGACCAGCCTGCTGATGAGCGGCTTATTCGCCTCGTTCGCCGCTGCGCCGTCAATCTTGATGGAAGGCATGGGGCTCAACTCGCTCCAGGTGGGCCTGTATTTCGCGGCAACTGTCTTCGTGGTCTTTGCCGCTGGCTTGGCTGCTCCTCGCCTGGCTCACCGTTGGGGTAGCCGCGCCATCACCTTGTCAGGCCTCGCGACTGCGTGTACGGCAGGTGCATTGCTGCTGGTCGGCCCAAGCAATCCAAGCTTGGGCTGGTACTCATTGTCGATGGTGCTTTTCCTATGGGGTATGGGTATTGCCAATCCACTGGGAACGGCCTTGACCATGACACCGTTCGGGAAAGAAGCAGGACTGGCTTCAGCCCTTTTGGGATTCCTGACCATGGCGATCGGAGCAGTGTCGACCTGGATGGTTTCCACGCCGAAGTTCCCCACGATTGCCGTACTGGGTGCCACTCAAACCTCGGTGTGCTTTCTGGCAATGGTGCTTTTCGCTTGGTATGTCAAACGTAAGGCAATTGTCAGGTAGGAGTATCTCTGCATGAGGTTTGCTCCTGCTTCGCCTGGGATGTGCCAAATCAACTGCATGGCCCGGGCAGCAGCGGAGGCGACCGCTTTCACGCCTTGAATCCTAGGCGATCCGGTCATCGCGCTCACGCAGCAGCCAGCGGTCGTAATTATTCAAGAAGCATTAGCGGACGCTCGGGTTTTCCAAAGCGAAAGCAACACGCCGCCAATCAGCAGGCCGATTGTAATGCTCAACGATATTTCGGCTGGCACTTTACCCACAATATCATGAAGGAAAATTTTCGAGCCGATAAAGACAAGCACCAGAGCCAGCGCATATTTAAGGTAAACAAAGCGACTGATCATGGCAGCCAATGCAAAATAGAGCGCTCGCAAACCGAGAATGGCAAAGATGTTCGACGTATAAACGATGAACGGATCCTGTGTGATAGCAAAAATCGCAGGCACGCTGTCAACAGCAAACACCAAGTCTGCACACTCAATCAAAATAAGTGCAAGGAAGAGCGGTGTCACCCATAGAATTCTTTTTCCTGACGCATCGGGCAAGCGAACCACAAAGCGTTGACCGTGCAATTCTTTGGTGATGCGTAGGTGTGTGCGCAGGTAGTTGACGAAACGGTTGTTTTGCAAGTCAGGCGCATGATCGACGCGAGCGAATAGCATCTTGACCCCGGTGAAGACCAGGAACGCGCCGAAACAGTAAAGTATCCAACTGAACTGGGCGATGAGCGCAGCCCCAAGGCCAATCATGATAGCCCTCAGTACGATAACCCCCATGATCCCCCAAAATAATACTCGGTGCTGGAACTCCCGAGGAATGGCCAGGAAACTGAATATCAGGGCAATAACGAAAACGTTATCCATTGACAGGGATTTTTCAATCAAGAAACCCGTCACATAGTCCATGCTGGCATCGCCGCCTTTCTGGAAATACACCCAGACCGCGAACAGAAGGCCCATACTGATGTATCCTGCGGACAGCAACAAGCTCTCTTTGACTCCAATCTCCCGATTCCCGCGATGGAGCACACCTAAGTCAAGCGCCAAAAGTGTTAGCACAACAGCGAAAAAGGAAAGCCAAAGCCAGAGGTCAGTACCAAGAACGTCTTGGTAGAGATACGTACTAAGGGCAGACATGAGCCCCTCCTGTATAGTCGTAGTTGAACAACTATGACTCCGACATGGCGGTATAACCGTCAGAGGGGCCCGGCGTCACGAATAAAGAATTTATCGAGCGCGAAGTAGGCTGCAAGTAGAAAACATTTACAAATTTTGTCCATGACAAGCTAAAACGCTTGCAGTGAAAAACTAACTTCGCACACCTGATTGCCAGCCTCATGGGTGCCCCGCACGTTATCAACGCCTTCATTGGAGCAAAGCGCCGCTCGCTCGTGTCGACCTGATGCAGCGCCTTCCGTCGGTCAGAAGGCACCCTCCCACGCACGCCAGGCCGAACATAGGGTGAACAATCCAATAAGGCATTTCACCATGACACCAGCAAAACCTTTTACGTTAATGCTTGCACTTTGCCTGGGCTGCGCTTCAGCACTAGCTTCGGCCGCCACAGACCTGAACCATCAGCGCGCCCCAGGCATGCAATCGAACGACAATGGACAAATGAACGGCCAAGGCGGAGCGACTGGCTCGGGAACACCCGGCGATGGCATGGGTACGGGTGATGGCGGCACTGACGACAATGGGACGGACAATACCGGCGGTGACGGTACCGACAGCGGCTCGGGAACCGGCAGTCATGGCTCTGGTAGTAGCGGCACAGGCGCGGGCGGTGGTGGCAGTGGCTCAGCCGGAAGTGGATCTGGCGCAGGTTCCGGCAGTTAGCTGAGAGGGCCGATCGACACGGATCACCCGTCCATCACCGAGCGCCTCAGTTCTGCCCTGGTTTTCAACCGTTCATGCAACCCATGCAGGAGGAAATACCATGCCACGCGGGGACAAAGACAAGTACACGGACAAGCAGAAACGCAAGGCCGAGCACATCGAGCAATCTTACGAGGACAAAGGCGTGGGCAAGGATGAAGCCGAAGCTCGCGCCTGGGCCACCGTCAACAAACAATCGGGGGGCGGTGAAAAACACGCAGGCTCGGGAAGCAGGACACCGTCGCACGTGAAGAAGACCGCACGCTCGGATTCGGCCAAGCGCGCCGCTGAATCTCGCCAGGGGCATTCGCGGACGTCGCATGCGTCGCTGGAATCGCAAAGCAAGGAAAGCCTTATGAAAGAGGCACGCAGCAAAGACATCAAGGGGCGCTCGACCATGACCAAGGCCCAGTTGATTGAAGCCCTGCAAAAACACGGGTGACGGCCAGATGTGATCGGCAACTTGGCAAGCCGGCTGAACGTTTGCTCAACCGGCCCGGTCGCACAACAGAGACGCAGCCGGCTGCGCGAACCCTGACCGTGAGGACCTACCATGAGCGCGATCTCTCCCAATGGGGCTGAAGAACACCCCATCGGCCTGACCCTGAATGGTCAGCGCCTGACACTGCAGGTGAATCCCTGGACCACCCTCCTCGACCTTTTGCGCGAGCAGTTGGACCTGGTCGGCACCAAGAAGGGTTGCGACCATGGCCAGTGCGGGGCCTGCACGGTGCTGCGCGATGGCAAGCGCGTCAATGCCTGCCTGACCTTGGCCATCATGTGCGACGGGGCCGAACTGGTGACCATCGAAGGGCTGGCCAGCGGCGACGTTCTGCACCCCATGCAGCGTGCATTCATCACCCACGATGCTTTCCAGTGCGGTTACTGCACCCCGGGGCAGATCTGCTCCGCAGTCGGGCTTGCCCGCGAAGGGCGCGCCTACACCCGCGAGGCCATTCGCGAACAGATGAGCGGCAACCTTTGCAGGTGTGGTGCATATAGCAACATCGTCGCTGCGGTGGAAGAAGCCCTACCGTTGATGACGGACCTGGCCCCGCCACAACGAGGGCCGAATCCATGATGCCTTTCAGCTACCACAAGCCCGCATCAATCAGCGAAGCCGTGAGCCTGGCTGACGCCAGCTCACACTTCATTGCCGGCGGCACCAACCTCGTCGACCTGATGAAAGAAAACGTGGTTCGCCCCAAGCGCCTGATCGACATTTCTGGCCTTGGGCTGAACGGCATCCACCCCACGTTGAACGGTGGCTTGTTGATCGGCGCATTGGTGAGCAATGCCGACCTGGCCTGGCACCCAATGATCGAGCAGCACTATCCATTGCTGTCGGACGCCATCCTGGCTGGGGCATCACCGCAGTTGAGGAACATGGCCAGCACCGGTGGCAACTTGCTGCAACGTACCCGTTGCTACTACTTCTACGACACCGGCACCCCCTGCAACAAACGTGAACCCGGCAGCGGATGCCCGGCGCGTACAGGCTCGAACCGTATCCACGCGATTCTTGGTGCCAGTGATGCCTGTGTCGCGACCCATCCCTCGGATATGTGCGTGGCATTGGCAGCGCTCGAAGCCGTGGTGCATGTGCAGGGGCCGCGCGGAGAGCGCCAAATACCTTTTGCGGCATTCCATCGCCTCCCTGAGGACACCCCGGAGCGAGACAATCAGCTGGCAATCGATGAACTGGTGGTCGCCATCGAGCTGCCGCCCCCGGTGTTCAAAAAACATTACCGTTATCTGAAAATTCGCGACCGCGCCTCCTACGCGTTTGCGCTGGTGTCGGTCGCCGCAGCCTTGAGCTTCGATGGCCAGGTGATCCGGCAAGCTCGCCTGGCGCTGGGCGGCGTTGCCCACAAGCCGTGGCGAGACCCGGTTGTGGAACGCATGCTGGCCGGCCAGGCGCCTTGCGAAGCGCTGTTCACCCGGGCCGCAAAAACGTTGCTGCAAGGTGCAAAACCTCTGAGCCACAACGGCTTCAAGGTCACGCTCGCCCAGCGTGCAATTGTGCGGGCATTGGATGACGCGGCGCGCGGCGCCGCTGACGGGGGGCCACGACCATGATCAAATCCACACCGGTAGCCGGTACGTCCCTGGACCGCGTAGACGGCGTGGCGAAGGTCACCGGGCAGGCGCGTTACGCGGGCGAATACCCCGAAGTGGGCCTGCTCCATGGCAGCGTCGTGTCCAGTACCATCGCCCGAGGTCGGGTACTCAACATCGACAGTACGCAAGCGATGCGCGTGCCCGGGGTGATCGCCGTGCTTGATCATGGCCATCGTCCACATATTTCCAGTTATGACGACGACTACAGCGACGCCGACGCCGCGCAGGGGGCGCCGTTTAGGCCCTTGTTCGATGATCGAGTGCTCTACAACGGTCAACCGTTGGCGCTGGTGGTTGCCCAAACCCTCGAACTGGCCCGGTATGCAGGTTCGCTGATCAGGATCGAGTATGCCGAGGAGGCCCACCAGACCGACCTGGGCGCATGCCAACAGTCGCATGCAGCACCCGCCGAGACACCGGCACCGCGTGGCGACTTTGCCGCGCAGTTTGCCGGGGCCCCGGTGCAGGTGGATGCCACCTACCTGACAGCCAACGAGTACCACAACCCGATGGAGCCCCATGCGTCAACCGTACTCTACAAAGGCGACGGCACGCTGGAAATCCACGACAAGACCCAAGGCACGCAAAACTGCCAGGACTACCTGCACAAGGTGTTTGGCATGCCCAAGGCAAACATCCGCGTGCGCGCGGCATTCGTCGGCGGTGCCTTCGGCTCGGGCTTGCGCCCGCAGTACCAGTTGCCACTGGCAGTGATGGCGGCGTTGCACCTGAAGCGCTCGGTGCGCGTCACGCTGACTCGCCAGCAGATGTTCACCTTTGGCTACCGGCCCCGCACCGAGCAGCGCCTGCGCCTGGGTGCTGACGCAAACGGGCAGTTGCTGGCGATCGCCCACGATGCGCTTGGCCAGACCTCCCGCTTCGAGGATTTCACCGAGCACGTGGTGGAATGGAGTGGCATGCTCTACCAGTGCGACAACGTTGCCCTCAGCTATCGCCTGGCCTCGCTCGATGTGTACACCCCGCTGGACATGCGTGCGCCTGGCGCCGCGTCGGGGATGATTGCCCTGGAATGCGCCATGGATGAGCTTGCCTGTGCAGCGCAGATTGACCCGCTTGACCTGCGCCGGCGCAATTTTGCCGCCAGCAATGCCAACGAGGGTAAGCCCTACTCCAGCAAGGAACTGCTGGCGTGCTACCGCCAAGGTGCCGAACGTTTTGGCTGGCAGAACCGTAATCCGCAACCGCGCAGCATGCGCCATGGCAACCAGCTGGTCGGCTGGGGGATGGCCGGCGGCGTCTGGGAAGCCATGCAGATGAAGGCCAGCGCCAAAGCGCGCTTCGATGCCCAAGGCCACCTCACCGTCTGCAGTGCCACCACCGATATCGGGACCGGCACCTATACCGTCATGACGCAGATCGCAGCCGACGCGGCTGGCGCCAGGGTGCAGGATGTCACCTTCGTGCTGGGTGACTCTTCACTGCCTACCGCACCCCTTCAGGGCGGATCGTTCACGGTATCGTCGGTCGGCTCGGCCGTGCGCCAGGCCTGCCAGGTACTGCGCACCAAAGTGCTGGAACATGCGCGCAAGATGTACCCCCAAGTGGCCAGCTCGGTCCGGGAGCAGATCATTTTCGCCGATGGCTACCTGCACGCAGGCAGCCATCGCCTGGCCTTGGCGGACATCATCGCCAGCGCCCCCGAAGGTGAGTTCGAAGTGCAGATCGACGCCGAGCCCGGCGCCAGACGCCAACCGTTCTCCACCGCCACGCATTCGGCGGTATTCGTGGAAGTCCACGTCGACGAGGACCTTGGCACAATCAAGGTAGTACGGGTAGTCAGCGCCGTTGCGGCGGGACGGGTAATCAACCCGAAAACCGCGCGCAGCCAGATTTTGGGAGGCGTGGTGTGGGGGGTGGGTATGGCCCTCCACGAAGCCGCGCTGACCGACCATCGGTTGGGCCGCATCGTCAACCACAACCTCGCGGAATACCACATCCCGGTGAACGCAGACAGCGGGGATATCGAAGTCATCTTCGTTGAAGAGCACGACGACATCGTCAACGAGCTGGGGTCCAAGGGCGTGGGCGAAATCGGCGTCGTCGGGGTGGCAGCCGCGGTGGCCAACGCGGTCTACCATGCCACGGGCAAGCGTGTGAGGGAGTTTCCGATCACGCTCGACAAACTGCTGAAAGACAACAGTCAGGTATGAGTAATATCTGTGCATGAGGTTTGCGCCGCATCGCCGTCGGATTCCCGCTCACTGGGCATCGGTGGCTTCAGGCGCAGGCGGATCAATGCGCTCGATATTTCCCAGAACCAACGCTCGCCCGGCAAATAGACCGCCGGATGTTTCCAGGGCAAAACGTGCGGCATCGCGTGTGCGCACCTCGTCGGTCACCGCGTCAGCTTCAACGCTCGAGGCTCCCAAGGTCAGCACGGCCTGGCGGCCAAGCAGCAAGGAGGATTCAAAGGTTTCCCGCACGATGTAGTCGGCGTCGTGCCTGACCAGCTCCAGCGCGTGCTCGCGGTCAAAGGCGCGTACCAGCACCTTCACCTGCGGGCAATACTGCCGCGTGCTTTCGACGATTCGTGTCGCAGCCTTCTTGTCATTCACGCACACAATGATGGTGCGGGCGTGACGGGCCCCGGCAGCATGCAACAGGTCATGCCGGGCACCATCACCGTAATAGACCTTGAAACCATAAGGCTCCACGGCGCGGATCACCTCGGGGTCCATGTCGATGATTGAAAGCTTGGCGCCATGAGCGAGCGGTGCCTGACAAGCGATCTGGCCGACACGGCCAAACCCTATGATGAGTACATGGCCTTGGAGATTCTGTGCCGGCTCCACACCGTCCATGGAAACCGCCCGGGGCCGCGCGAAACGCTTGAGCAACAGAAGGTTCACCGGCGTGAGGGCCATGGACAGCACCACGATAGCCGTCATGTTGGCGTTGATTTCGGCACTGACGACCTTGAGTTTCAGCGCTTCGGTAAACAGCACAAAGGCAAATTCGCCCCCCTGCGCCATCAGCACGGCGCGATCCAGCGCATCGCCATGCTGGCTTTTCGCTAGGCGCGCGACCCCATAGATGCACAGCGCCTTGACCACCATCAGCGCCAGCACGCCAGAGCTGATGAGCAGCCAGTTCCTGGCCACCACCTGCAGGTCCAGCGCCATGCCGACGCCGAGAAAGAACAGCCCCAGCAACAGTCCGCGAAACGGTTCTATGTCAACCTCCAGCTGGTGGCGGAAGGTGGACTCCGACAGCAGCACACCGGCAACGAACGCTCCCATCGCCATCGACAGGCCGCCGATTTCCATCAGCAGCGCTGCTCCTAGCACCACCAGCAGCGCGGCAGCAGTCATCACCTCGCGCGCCCTGGCTTGGGCCAGTACCCGAAACAGGGGGTTGAGCAACCACAACCCGATGATCACCAGTGCGCTGAGGGACACGGCTGCGATAGCCATGCGCTGCCACAGGGGTGAGGTGGGTTCGGGCACCGCTGCAGTCGGCGCCAGAAATGCCACCACCGCCAGCAAGGGCACTATCAGCAGATCTTCAAACAGCAGAATGGACACGATGCGTTGGCCCCTCGGCTCGGTCAAGTCACCCCGCTCCGAGAGAACTTGCATGACGATGGCAGTGGATGTGAGTACAAAACCGGCCGCGCAGACGAATGACACCTGCCAAGGGAAACCAAAGGCCTTGCCGACGACGGTGAGCAGAACGGCACAGATCAACACCTGCAGGCTGCCCAGCCCAAAGATCTGCGCCCGTAGCGCCCACAGATGCGAGGGATTGAGCTCCAGGCCAATCACGAAGAGAAACATAACCACGCCCAACTCGCCCACATCAATGATGGTGTGAGGGTCATTGACCAGTTGCAGCCCGAAAGGCCCGATCATCATCCCCGCCAGCAGGTAACCCAGCACCGAGCCGAAACCGATGCGCTTGAGCAGTGGCACGGCCACCACGGCAGCGCTGAGCAACGTGATGACACCCAACAACAGTCCTGCGTTGCCTTCAGCGGCCATGGCTTCGACCCTCAGCCCCTGTCAGGACCGGTTATGGAGAAAGTACCGGACGAATTATCGCTGGGCGTCTCAGTTCGCCTGGGATGTGCAATATCCACTGCATGGGAAGCGGCAGCTTCCGGTGGAGCAACTGAAGAAACACCCGCCCGCAGGTAGGTCGCGGGCGGGTAATCCTGGTGACGAGGGGCTGTCCCCTAGCCTTCGCGAACCTCGATGCGCCTGCCACTCGCACGCGCTTGCTTGGGCAACTCGATACGCAGCACACCGTTGTTGCATCTGGCGCTGGCCTGCTCGGCAATGACCTCGGCAGGAAGCCGGAAGGTGCGCCGGAAACTGCCAAAGGTGCATTGCCGGACGCGATAATGCCCATTGCCCTGCTCCTGCTCGACGCGCTTTTCACCGCGAATGATCAGCGTATCGCCCCGCACTTCCAGGTTCAGGTCCTCCTTGACCATTCCAGGTATCTCAAGGCGAACGACGATCCGCTCACCATCCTCGTAAAGATCGCCGGCCAGCAGCCCCCAGTTCGAGGCAAGCGCCGGTGATGAGGTCGCATCCTGCGACTCGCCCCTGCTCCGCTTCACTGGCGTGAAGCGCGTCAGGGCCTCGCTGGTGCGACCGCGAAGCTGACGCCAGCCCTCGCCCAGCGAATGCCAGGTTTCCTCCAGGCCATGTCTGAGTTCAGCTAGTTTGTCCATGGGTCGTCCTCCACACGCTCAAGGCCCTACGCGCTTTTCACGACGATCTTGCGCGGCTGGGCATGTGCATGTTTGGGAACACGTACGTTCAGCACGCCGTCCCGTAGCTCAGCATCGATTCGGGTCGTATCCAGCTCGGAGCTCAAGGTGAAGGCTCGTCTGAATCGCGACAGCTGGACTTCAGCGTAGACGGCCTCCAGCTGTTCGGACAACTGCGGCATGATCTCCCCTTCCAGCACCAGCGTGTCACCCTCCACATTGACCACGAGATGATCCTTGGGCACCCCGGGAAAGTCGGCAAACAGCTGGATTCCGTTTTCGTCTTCGAAGACATCGACGCGCGGCAGCAGTGTTTGGGTTTCAGTTTCGCCGCGCACGACTGCTTGCTTGTCGTTCATGGTGATTCCTCCTTCAAACCTTTGCTGTTACTGGATGACTATACGCTTGGGCTGCAGCGCTTCTCGCCGCGGCAGGGAAATGCGCAGGACGCCGTCGCGGTAGTGGGCCTCGACCTTGTCGGTATCGACTTGATCATTGAGGCTCACGGTACGCTTGAAGGGACCGGCATAGCGCTCGTTGGCGTACACGGAGCAATTGCCCTCCTGCGTGCTGCGCGCGGGCCGGCGCTCGCCGGAAATCGATAGCAGGCCTCGGTGAATCTGCAGATCGATGTCGCTCGGGTCAACGCCGGGAACGAAGGCGTAGACCTCCATGCTCGATGGCGTGCTCGCGACATTGATGGCAGGAAAAGCACCACTGGCCAAGGCACGAATGCTGCCTGGGCGCCCGAGCCCAGTTCCCAGCACATGTTGCAGTTCGCGCTGGAGCTTCTCGAACTCGGCAATCGGATCGCTCGACAGATTAAGAAGGGACTCGTACATGACAATCCTCCTTCCAGCTGACTGAAATGATCTCGAACAGGAGGCGCGAAGCGCCGGGTTTCGGCCCCTGATGACGGAATTATGTGAGCAATCTGGAGGTTTTCAAGCCCCGGTTTGAACGGATATGGAATTACACATCCGCGCTCTTTTTCCCGTTCAATCTTTGCCTTGGCGCCATTCACACAGAGCCTAGGCAACTCGATCATCACGCTCACGCAACAGCCAGTAGGTCAGCCCCAGGGCCAGGGTGGCGCCAGCGAGCGCCGCGACTTTGGCCGGGCTGACATCGGGATCAAGGATCACGATCTTGCGCGACAGCGCGATCAACCCGATCAAGAGGACCGTCTTGACCTGAATGATGCTGCCATGGCGCAAGACAACGCGCACGATGGAATGCTTGAATTCCATCGCGATCAGCAGCGTCATGACCATACCGAACACATTCTGGAAGATCCGGTGGTCCAGCGGATTGAACGCATCGATGATCAGCAGGCTGAAGACTATCTGGATCAGCTGTACCAGCGACACCACGATAACCACCGCGATCACCAGCGAAAGAATGTGAGCGACGATCTGCTCGAAACGCTCGTAAAACGTCAACACCGCCCACTCGCGACGCAGTCGCATGCGCGTGGTCTCGGGCTCATCGCTGTCCTTCATGCCTCACCTCTTCAGCAGCAAGATCATTGCAACGAGAAACCGCAGCCTTCGGCCTGGGCTTCACGCATTTTCACTGTCGAGCTCTTTGGCCGGCTCGGCTTGCCGGCGGTCGAACCCGACCCGCTCCGCCTTGTCGTCCCAGCGCACATGGGCGTGATCACCCTTGCCAATGCCGCCGCCGAGCATTTCACGTGCCAGTGCCGTCTCCAGCTCGCTGCGGATCAGTCGCTTGAGCTCGCGGGCACCGAATTCGGGCTTGTAGCCGACTTGCGCCAAGTGATCGACCAGTGTCTCGTCGAACGTCAGCGTCACGCCCTGGCTCGCGGCATTGCGGGCTACGCGCTCGAGTTGCAGGCCAACAATGTGGCGGATCTCCAGCTTGCCCAGCGCATGGAAGACGATGATCTCATCGATTCGGTTGAGGAACTCGGGGCGAAAGTGCCCACGCAGCACTTCCATCACCTCGACCTTGGTCTGCTCGTACTCCTCACCAGCCGCTCCAGGCGCCTTCAGCCGCCGCTGAATAATGTCGGAGCCCAGGTTGGACGTGGCGATGATAATGGTGTTGGTGAAGTCCACCACGCGCCCCTTGCCATCGGTCAGTCGCCCGTCGTCGAACACCTGCAGCAGGATGTTGTAGACGTCGGGGTGGGCCTTCTCGATTTCGTCGAGCAGCAGCACGCTATAGGGCTTGCGCCGGACCTTTTCGGTAAGCTGGCCGCCTTCGTCATAACCAACGTAACCCGGAGGCGCGCCCACCAGCCGAGCCACGGAATGGCGCTCGCCATACTCCGACATGTCGATACGCAACAGGGCGCTCTCGTCGCCGTAGATGGTTTCGGCCAGCGCCTTGGCCAGCTCGGTCTTGCCGACACCGGTGGAGCCCAGAAACAGGAACGTGGCAACGGGCTTGCTGCCTTCGCGCAGCCCAGCGCGCGACAGCCGAACCGCGTCCGCCACCGCACGCACCGCCTCGTCCTGCCCCACCAGGCGCTCATGCAGCCGCTGCTCCAGGTGCAACAGCTTCTCGCGCTCCTCCACCGTCAGTTCATTGACCGGAATGCCGGTCAGCCGCGAGACGATTTGCGCCACATGTTCCGCCTTGACCTCGGTGCTGCCCGAGCCGCGCTCGAGCTCCCACTCCTCGACCCGCTGCTTGAGTTCGGCCTCCGTGGCTTCGACGCGCTTGCTGATCTGCGCCGCATTGTCATATTGCTTGCGCGAAGCCGCGTAGTCCTGCTCGCGGCGCAATTGGTGCAACTCCGACTCCATTTCCTGCACCGCAACCGGGCGCGCCGTCGCCGATAACTTGACGCGGGCGGCAGCCTGATCGAGCAGATCGATGGCCTTGTCCGGCAGAAAGCGCGCGCTGACGTAGCGGTCGGACAGTTCGGCGGCAGCGATGATCGCCTCCTCGGTGATGCTGACCTTGTGGTGCGCTTCGAAGGTGTCGCGCAGGCCGCGCAGGATCATGATGGTCTGCGCCACCGTTGGCTCGGGCACCACGACCGGTTGGAAACGCCGCTCCAGCGCAGCGTCCTGCTCGATGTACTTCTGGTACTCGTTGAGCGTCGTCGCGCCAATCAGGTTCAGCTCACCACGCGCCATCATCGGCTTGAAGACGTTGGCCACGTCCAGGCCGCCTTCTCCACCGCCCTGGCCTGCCCCGACGATGGTGTGCACTTCGTCGATGAAGAGAATCAGCTCGCCCTGATGCTCGGCGATTTCCTTCAGCACCTTCTGCACGCGCTCCTCGAACTCGCCTCGGTACTTCGCGCCAGCCACCAACGAATTGATGTTCAGTTCGACCAGGCGCTTGTCGCGCAGCGTCTCGGGCACCTCGCCGGCCACCATGCGCTGCGCCAGCCCCTCGACGATGGCCGTCTTGCCCACGCCAGGCTCGCCGATCAACACCGGGTTGTTCTTCTTGCGCCGCGCCAGTACCTCAATGGTGGTTTCGATTTCCTGTGCCCGCCCGATGACCGGGTCCAGCTTGCCATCGCGCGCCATCCTGGTGAGATCGCGCGAGTACTTGTCGAGCTCCGGCGTTTCGGTCGGCGCCTCGGCGCGGCCATCCTCTGCACCCTTGCCAACCACCTTGCTGACGCACTGGCGCAGGGCCTGCGGCATAAGGCCATAGCGGCGCAGCAAGTTGGCGGCCAGCCCTTCGCCCTCTTCGGCCAGCCCGATCAGGAAGTGCTCGGGGCCTACGTATGCGTGCCCCAACTCATTGGAGGCGACGAAGGCGCGACTGAGCGCATCCTTGACCCGAGGCGACACGCCGACTTCGCCTTCAAATGGCTTGTCGCCGCGCTTGGCTTCGGCTTCGATCTGGCGCTTGAGGTCATCAACCTTGATCTTGAACTGGCTCAGGATGGTCTTCACCACATCGCTGTCGGCCAGCGCCAATAGCAGGTGTTCGGTATCGACTTCGGACCGACCGAACTCCGTGGCACGCTTGGCGGCTTCCTGCAACAGGGCCTCCGAGTGTTCGCTGATGCGGCTGGCCAGCCCGCTGCTGCGGCGGCGTGGCGTGCCGGACGCTGCGCGGCCAGGTTCCCCAGACGACGCTTCAGCCACTTCATCGGCACCCGTGGCAACGGATGCCGAGTCTTCTCCGATGCGCAGCAAATCGCTGCCCATGAACTCTTCGAACAAACCGCTGCGCGAGCCGAAAAGGGCTTCCAGTGGGGAAAGGGTGCGTTTTTGCTGGCGCACCAATTGGCGGTAGTGATCATCACACAACAGCATGATGTTGTGGCGGCCATTGACCTTGGCCTCCACCCGTGTCGTGGCGGGTTGGCCACAGACCTGGCATTGTTTGCTGGCCATGCGGGCGCTCCTTGAGTCATTGAGATGACGAGATGGAGCCTGCCGCAGCACCTCGTCTGCTGGTGGGCCTTCGTGACGACTTCAACGAAATCTCCGAGTCAGCTTCAATTCGGAATCGAACGGCTGTGCTTCGATGCACCCGCTTCGCGCTCCTCGAGGATGATCGTCAACAGCCCATTGTCGAATGGGCGCTTGATCAAAACCTGATCGGCATCGTCAGGCAGGTTCAAGGGTGGCGGGCAACAGCCGTAGAGCGTTCGGCACGAGGGAAGGCGCCCGACTGCTGCTCTCGCAGCAGTCGGGCGTGATCGGGATGTTCTTTCCTTGAGATGGGCCATTCAAAGGAAAGCCAGTACTGTATCCGTAATGTCCAGCGCCAGCTTCAGCACGCCTGCTAGGCAAGCGCGGGTTGGCGAGCGCGGGTTGGCGAGCGACGAAAACAGATGCGCCCAGGCCCAAGGAACTTTTGCAATGCTGGCTAAAGTCTGCGCCTGGTAGTTCGCAAGTCAAGCAGTATCTGCGATCGGTTCAGAAATAGTCAGCGGGCAGGCCGAGGCGAGCCGAGTTAAGGCGCACGCGCTCCATCTGATACGTTCTTTTATCATCCACCTGAGTCTTTTTCGTGGAAGGCCCACTGCTTTATAAGATTTCGCGATCGGGGTGCGATCGGACTGTACCCGGGCACTCAATTCTCCAGCCGTTCAGGGAACCGGAAGGCCTCGCAAGTACTCAGGAATCCCCATGAACACCTCCTGCACGAGCTATCACAGCATGGCGCTTTCCGAGTCTCAGCGCGACATACTCGGTATGATTGCGACCAATCATCAACTGCACGACATCCTCACCGCCATCTGCTTGATGATCGACGCCCAGGATCCCGGCACGCTGTGTTCGATACTGCTCACCGATGCGCAAGGCAAGCATTTGCTGAAGGGCGCCGCGCCTGGCCTGCCGCCTGCCTACAGCGATGCGATCCATGGGTTGCCCATTGGGCCTCAGGAAGGCACGTGTGGCACAGCTGCATTCCGCCGCGAGCTGGTGGTGACAGCGGATATAGCCCGGGATCCGAGCTGGGAGCGTTTTCGCAGTCTGGCGCTAGGGTACAATCTACGCTCCTGCTGGTCGTTGCCATTACTCTCGCATCAGGGATCCGTACTTGGGACATTTGCGCTATACCAGGATCAAGCGATTGCGCCAAGCGAGGTGCAGATCCATCGGCTGACCTGCGCGGCGCAACTGGCTGCCATTGCGATCCGACATGAGCGTGACGGCCAACGTCTGGAGGAAAGCGAACAACGGTTTCGCTCATTGTTTACCTACAACCCCAACCCGGTTTTCGCCCTCGACAGGGCGGGCAACATCCAGAGTGTGAACCCTGCTGGCCTGAAGCTTAAAGCTGGCGCGGCAACTGATCTTGTCGGCCATCATTTCTCCCACCTCGTGTTCGAAGAAGACCTGCCGAAAGTGAATCAGCATTTTTTCGCGGCCCGCGCCGGTGAGCCGCAGCGATTCGAGGCAAGGGTGCGCGACGAGAGCGACGACAAGCAGTTGATCATGGATATCGCTAACCTGCCAATCATGGTCAATGGCGAGATCGTCGGGGTATTCGGCATCGCGCGGGATATCAGCAAACAGAAGCATTACGAGCGCCAGTTGAGTATCAATGCCAGCCATGACGGGCTGACGGGTTTGCTTAACCGCCTGTCTCTGGAAGACCGGCTTGTCCTGGCGTGTCGCAGCAGCCGTCAACGTAAAGTTCAACTGGCGGTCATGTACATCGACCTGGATGGATTCAAATCCATCAACGACTCCATCGGGCACTACTTCGGCGATCAAGTGCTGATCGAGGTGGCACAGCGCTTGACCCAGCAGGTCCGTCCGGCTGATACCGTCGTGCGTATGGGCGGCGATGAGTTTGTCGTACTGCTGACGGACCTGCTTCGTGATGAAGACGCTGTCCCGGTGGCCGAGCGACTGCTGGCCAGCATTGGCAAACCCTACTGTATCCAGGGTATTGACCTGCACGTGAGTACCAGTATCGGTATTACGGTAAGCGATGGCCACATCGAGCAGCCGATGAAGTTGATCCAGCAGGCTGACATGGCCATGTACAAAGCCAAGCAACAAGGTCGGAACAACTTTCAATGGTACACCAGTGATCTTAACCACCGCGTTTGCGAGCACAGAAGCCTACGTAATGACCTGCAAAAGGCTATCAAAACTCAATCGTTCAGCCTGCATTATCAACCGCAAATAGAAGCGCGCACGCGTCGGGTGGTCGGGATCGAAGCTTTGTTGCGCTGGGAGCATCCGGTTAGAGGGTTCATCTCTCCAGCGGTTTTCATACCGGTGGCAGAGGACAGTGGTCAAATTATCCCTCTGAGCCTTTGGGTACTCGATACGGCGTGCGCGCAGTTGCGCAACCTATGTGATCAGGGCTTCAACGGTATCTCGATGGCCGTAAATATTTCGCCGATGCATTTCCAGTGCGGTCAGTTCGTTGAATGTATCCAGGCAGTGTTGAGCAAGCATGGGCTAAGCGCTGGACAATTGGAACTGGAGATAACCGAGTCACTCTTGCTGCATAACGTTGAACAAGCAATCGCAACCTTGCACCGCCTCAAAGACTTGGGTGTACGCATTGCGCTGGATGATTTCGGTACGGGGTTCTCCAGCCTGAGTTATCTCAAGTGCTTGCCAATAGACAAAATCAAGATTGACCGCTCCTTTATCCAGGACATCTCGACGAACCCACACGATGCAGCAATCACTCAAGGCATCATTTCGATGGCCCATCATCTCAGCCTGTCAGTGGTCGCTGAAGGTGTGGAAACTGCGCCTCAGGTGAATTTCCTGGAAAGGGGGCGCTGCGATATTCTCCAAGGCTATTACTTTGCGAGACCCATGTCGCATGAGGCGCTCAGGACTTTCTTGGCCGACTAGTCCACCGCCATGGTGATGTCCTCGGCTCGCCGGGTTGATATTTTCGTGCTGCTTTGTAAGCGATGCCCATCGTTGCCGGCGCTGTGACAGGCGGGGGGAGCCCCCACCTGCATGCCTGCGTTATAGGCGTCAGCGTTGGATGCCAGCACGATATGCTGACATTTCCCTCTTCTCCACATCCCGTTCGTCATAACGTAACAAGCGCCCGGAGTTACTGAGCACCAGCAATGTACTGAAATTGTGCAACAGCGCTGCGACCATCGCCCCCGCCGCTCCCAATAAACCGAAAGCTGCTGCCCCCACGATAGCCAAGGTCCAGCCCAAGCCGATCAGCACGTTCACCTGGAGCGTGCGACGGCAAAGACGGCTGAGACGGATGCAGGTGCCCAAGCGCCGCAGATCACCGTTGATCAGCACGATATCCGCTGCGGCCAGCGCGATATCAGCACCGCCCGCCCCCATCGCCACCCCCACGACACCCGCCTTGAGCGCCAGCGCGTCATTGATGCCATCACCCACCACCAAGGGGCGGAAGCCAACCTGAAGCTCATGGTTGACCTGGCGCAACTTCTCTTCTGGCAATGCTTCGGACACCACGCGAGTGATACCGACCTGTGCAGCGATGGATTCAGCCACACGGGTGCGATCACCGCTCAGCAGCAACTGACGCTCCAGGCCTAGTTCACGCAATTGCTGCATGGCCTCGGCAGACTCTGCGCGCACGTTGTCGGCCAGCAACAGCCAACCCAGAAATTGCCCATTCTGCGCCAAGCCCGCGATTGGGCCATCATGTTCAGGAACTGGAGGCACCGTCATGCCCAACTCATCGAAAAGCTCCGGTCGCCCCAACGCAGCTTTTCCCTCGGCTGTGTGCGCCACAACGCCAAAGCCTTGGCGTTCATGGACATCCAGTAGCGGCAAATGGTGGTCATGCGGTACCAATGCCGCCAGAGCACGGCTGACCGGATGGCTACTGGCCGCACCGAGACTTGCGGCGAGGTTGATGATATCGGCCTGCGACAACGTACTCGATAGGCCAACCACGCTGCGCAGACGCAGTTTGCCGTAGGTCAGTGTGCCGGTCTTGTCGATCACCAGCGAAGACAAGTCGGCGAGTTCCTCGAGGAAGGCAGACCCTCGAATCAGGATACCGTGCCGAGCGGCGACGGCAATGCCTGCCACCGCTGTCGCCGGTGCCGACAGAACCAATGCACACGGACAGGCGGCGACCAGAACGGCCAACATGGCCTGGGCATCCTTGGTAACGAACCAGGTCGCGGCGGCAATCAGTAGCACCAGTACCAGATAACGCCCGGCGTGTCGTTCGAGCAAGCGTGTGATGGGCGGCTTGGCTTGTTCGGCGCGCTGCATCAGGGCGATGACCTTGCCCAAGGTAGAATCATCGCCAACACGCGTAATCTCCACCCGCAGCAAGCCATCCAGATTGATCGGTAAGCGATCCATAAACCCAACCCGTTACATGAAGGACGGGAAAATCAGGTATTCGAGTCGGGCACCTGCCCCGCTTGACTCTTCAACCCGAACAACTGGTCAGCTAGCTGTCGGCCTCGCTCCAGCCCCTCCGCCGTCAACCAGATGGATTTGTTTCTATTAACTGGATCACTGATGAAACCCTGTTCATGCAGTCGATTCATGATCTCGAAGTCAAATCCTTTCCACGCGTTACCTTTGTCGGAGCTATAGGCTGCCAACAAGGCAAGCACTGCGTCTTCAATCAGTTTTTCGTCGTATTCCATGGTCGTCACCCCCGCTCTTGTCCTTCAGCGCTTCGTAGGCCCCATCTGACCCACGATGGGGGTAGCACTTAACTATGTATTTTAGGCTTGCAATTCCACGGCAGCAGCGCTTCGTAGTCTTCCACGGAGGACGCCTGCGGCAGGCGCTCTAGTGCGTGGCGCAGCCACGCATAGGGCTCTTGGCCGTTGGCTTTGGCCGTCTCGACCAGGCTGTAAAGTTGCGCACTGGCCGTCGCCCCTCTGGCCGTGTCACTGAACAACCAGTTCTTTCTGCCGATGACAAACGGGCGGATCGCGCGCTCGGCAGCGTTGTTGTCGATCGGCAAGTCTCCTTGCTCGACGTAGCGTTCTAACTTGCTCCAGTTGCTGGCCAGATAGCCGATGGCTTTACCCAACGCATTCTGGCTCGTGACCTGGGGCTGCGTTTTCTTTGTCCAGCTTTTCAACTGGGCCAGCACTGGTTGACTGCGCGCTTGGCGGGCCAGCTTGCGATCTTCATCCCTGCCTTCCTTAAGGTCGCGCTCGATGCCATAGAGCTTGTTGATCAAATTCAGTGCGATGTCTGCCCGCCCAGTTTTACCCTTGGGCTGCACTTTCTGCGCTTCGACGAACTTACGACGTGCGTGCGCCCAGCAGCCCAACCGCTCCACGCCGTCCTGTGCAGCCAGCGCGTTGTAACCGGCATAGTCGTCGGTCATGACATAGCCGCGATAGCCGTCCAGCAGGCGCACCGGCACCTCCTGCGCTCGGCTGGTGGCGTAGTCGAAAAGGATCACCGGGCGATCAGGTGGGCCGCCGGTTTGTACCCACATCCAGGATTGGCTGCTGGGCTCACGCCCCGGCTCTTTCAACACCTGCACACGTGTTTCATCACAGTGGATGATCCGACTGTTCAACAGGCTTTCGCGCATCAGATTCAGCAGCGGCTGAAAGTGCTCGCTGCATTGAATCACCCAGCGTGCCAGGGTTTGGCGCGGGATATCGATACCGTGACGCCCCAGCACTTTTTCGAAGCGGTGAAGCGGCAAGCCGTCTACGTATTTGGTGGTCAGCAGCATGGCCAGCACACTCGGGCTGGCCATGCTTTTCTCGATCATCTGGGCGGGCTTGTCCGCCGTTACGGGCGCTGACTCGCAGTCCCGGCAGCCGTACACCTTGCGAACATGTTTGATGACGCGAATCTGCATCGGGACGATTTCAAGTTGTTCGCTGACTTCTTCACCGATGGCATGTTTACGGCAGCCACAAGCGCAGGTCAGTTCATGCTCGGGCAGTTCGTGGACAACTTCGAGACGCGGCAAATCAGCTGGCAGCGGCTTGCGCTTGCCACGGCGTTTGGTTGGCGCAACGACTTCTTCGTCGTCAGCCTCATCCAAGGGCTCGGCCAGGCTTTCCGCTTCGTCGAAGAGTGGCAACTGTGGTGTCGCGGCATCGCCAGTCTGCTCGGTCTTACGCCCGAACAAGCGCTGGCGCAACAGCGCAACTTCCTCTTCGAGATGAACGATCTTGCCCTTGTCGGACGCGCGCTCGTGGATCATCTGCTCAAGCAGTTGCTTGAGCAGAACAGGATCGTCAGGGAGGTTTTCGGGCATGGAAATCATGCCGCGGATTATACCGAATCAGGCGACGTATCGAGGCGTCAAAACCTGATGCGGACGGTTGCGCCAGAGGTCGAAGCCATCGAGCAGCCAGTTCAGTTCCTGAACGGTCAGGACAATGGCGACCTCAGTCGGATCGGGTGAAGTTTTGAACCGTTCGGACTCCAGGCGCTTGAGCCAGAGGCAGAAGCCGTTGCGTTCCCAATACAGGATCTTCACGCGGTTGCGCGGCTTGTTGAGGAAGACGAAAAGCACTGGGTCGAACACCGCCACCTTGATATCGAGTTCGACCAGCGCGGCCAGGCCATCGATGGATTTTCGAAAGTCGACAGGCTTGGGGTAGAGGTACACTTTTTCGACTTTGGCGTCGGGTCGCATCATGGTCGGCGAGCTCCAGAAAGAAATCGGGAGCACAGCATCGGGGATCAGGTAAGCGCTTTGAATGTGGGGTTCATGGAGCGCTTAC